>NZ_JBFBBY010000103.1:0-28833 GCF_040682875.1 Amycolatopsis sp. NPDC051071
CAACACCCACAAATCGTCAGAGATTTCGTCTGCACGCAGCACCTCCCGAGCATCGCGCACCGACCGCCCAATCTTTAGCAGACACGCTCTAGGCGAGAACGGCGTCCAGTAGCCCCGGGAAGCGCTTGTGGATGTCCTCGGTCCGCAGCTCGACCCAGCGGGTCCGGCCTTCGACGAACGTCGTCGTCAGGCCGGCCTCGCGGAGGACCTTCCAGTGGTGGGAGAGCGTCGGCGCACTGATCTCGACGTCGTACTCGGTGACGGCGCAGCTTCGCGGCGAAGGGTTGCTTCGCAGAGCGCGAATGAGCTCCAGGCGTACGGGATCCGCCAGTGCCTGGAGCACCGGCACGATCTCGATTTCCCCGGTCGCGGGCTGCGGCAGCGTGCTGCTCACTTCGCTCCAACTGTTTGACAGTCATCGAATAGTCCGGCCATCATACCTCTTATGACGATTCGACGATCATCAAATGATCGGCTCGCCTTGGGGGCTCTGCTGGTACTCGCCGTCGGGACTTTCACCGTCGGCACCGACGGGTTCGTCTTGAACGGGCTGCTGCCCACCATCGCCGCCGACCTGCGTGTTTCCGAAGCCGCCGCGGGTCAGCTGACCACGGTCTTCGCGGTGACCTACGCGCTCTCTTCGCCGCTCATCGCGGCTTTCACCGGACGGCTCGACCGGCGCTGGGTACTCGGCGCCGGGATGCTGCTGTTCACGATCGGCATGGCCGGTCAGGCGCTCGGCGAGTCCTTCGCCGTCGTCGCCGTCGCTCGCGTGCTGGCCGCCCTCGGTGCCGCCGCTTTCCAGTCCAACGCTTACGTGCTGGCCGGTGCCCTGTCGTCCGACGAACGACGCGGCCGTGCTTTGGCCACGGTCTCCGCCGGGATGAGCGTGTCGATCGTGCTCGGCGTGCCGATCGGGGTGCTCGCCGGTAACTGGTTCGGCTGGCGCGCGGTGATGTGGGGGATCGGCGCCGTGGCCGTGGTCGTGGCGCTGCTGGTGCCGCTGCTGCCCGCGGTCCGGGTGCCGACGGTGAGCCTGCGCGACCGCCTCGCCGTCGTCGTCCGGCCGCCGATCGCACGCGTGCTGGGCGTGAGCGCCCTCGGCACCGCGGCCGCCTTCGCGGCCTTCGTCTATTTGCCGGTCTTGGTCGCTCCAGTGGCCCCGGGTGCGACGATCTCGTGGCTGCTCATCGGCTTCGGGATCGGGCAAATCGCGGGCAACGCCTTCGCGGGCCGCGCGACCGACTCGCTCGGCTCCGCGCGCGTCCGTTCGATCTCGCTCGCGGGCACGGTGGTGACGCTCGCGCTGGTGGACGTCGCCGTGCTGAGCCTGCCTGGGGCTTTGGTGCTGGCGCTGGCGTCCGGGGTGTTCGGCGGGATGCTGATGGTGCCGCAGCAGCACCGGCTGTTTTCGCTGGCGCCCGACGCGCCGACGGTCGCCTTGGGCCTCAACGGTTCCGCGATCTACGGAGGCGGTGCGCTCGGTGCCGCGCTGGGCGGCATCGTCCTGTCCTCGGCGGGCGTGTGGTGGGTTGGCCCTGTCGCCGCCTTCGTCGCGCTACTCGCCTTCGCGCTTGCGTTCCCTTCGCGCGCTCCGGTGCCCCAGCCCGCCTGACCCTGCTCACCTCGGGGGGAGCAAGGGACCTTTGCTATCACTTTCCAAAAGAGAGTGATAGCAAAGGTCCCTTGCTCTCTTCCCGCAGGTCAGGAGGGCTGTTCTGAGGGGAGCCGGGCCGACCAGCGCTCCTCGATACGGCCGAAACGCCATACAGCGAGCGCGAGGACCCACGTAAGCACGAAGAGCGCGACGACCGCGTAGCCGACGTAGTCCAGGCTCAGCTCGCCGATGGCCGCGAGCGGACCGGTCGTGATGCCGAACCGGTCGGTGACGATCGAGATCACCTCGATCGTCCCGATGATCAGCGCGACCGCGACCGACAAAGCCGTCACGGTGAGGTTGTAGTAAATCTTCCGCACCGGCTTCGCGAAGGCCCAGCCGTACGCGTAGTTCATGAAGCACCCGTCGGCGGTGTCGAACAACGACATTCCCGCGGCGAACAGGATCGGCAGCACCAGGATCGCGTACCAGGGCAGGGAGAACGCGGCCGCGCCACCGGCGAGCACCAGCAGGCTGATCTCCGTGGCGGTGTCGAAGCCGAGGCCGAACAGCACGCCGATCGGATAGATGTGCCAAGGCTTGCGCACCGCCTTCGTGGCGCCCCGGAGCAACCGGTTCATGAAGCCGCGGTTGTCGAGTTGCCGCTCCAGCGCCGTTTCGTCGAACTTGCCTTGCCGCATCCGCCTGAACACCTTCACGATGCCGACCAGCACCACCAGGTTCATGATCCCGATGAGGTACAGGAACACCGCCGAAACGGACGTCCCGATCAGACCGGTCGTTTCGTGCAACGCCGACGAGTCGTCCTCGACGGCGCCGGCGAGCGCACGGACGCCGAGCGAAAGCAGCAGACAGAGGACGAAAACGATCGTCGAATGGCCGAGGGAGAACCAGAAACCCACCGAAAGCGGGCGCTGACCCTCGGCCATCAGCTTGCGGGTGGTGTTGTCGATCGCGGCGATATGGTCCGCGTCGAACGCGTGCCGCATCCCGAGCACGAACGCGGTGACGCCGAGCCCGATCCCGAATACGCCCGTGGCGCCGAGCTCATACTGGCGCGGCGCCACGAAAAGCGTCAGGACTCCCCAGCCAACGACGTTGAGCAGCAGGATGAATCCGGCCATCCCGGCCACGGACGCCCGTTCGCGTCGCGTGAGCGCGAGGCGCCGGGATGAACGGGGCTGTCCGCCGGTGCTCATGACCACCCGACCTCTCAGTCGCGAATACCTGAGAGCCTAAGCAGATGAGCAGGTGATGGGCAATCAGTGATATCTCAGCTCGCGCGCACCCGCAGGGAGTCGAGAGCCTTGCGGACGTGGCCGTCATTGGCGGCCAGCGCCTTCGCCGCGTTCGTGACATCCTCGCCGGACAGCAGGTGGACCAGCGCGACCTTGAGGTCGCCGTCGGCCTCGGTGAGCGCGTCGGAGCAGTCCGCCATGCTCATCCCGGTGGCCTCGCGCAGGATCCTGATGGTCCGTCCGCGTAGCTTCGCGTTGGTCGCGCGCATGCTGACCATCAGGTTTGAATAGGTCCGGCCCAGTCTGATCATCGTCGCCGTGGAGAACGCGGTGAGGATGATCTTCTGCGCCGTCCCCGCCTTCATGCGCGTCGACCCGGCGATCGCCTCGGGGCCGGTGTCCACCGCGATGAGGACGTCGACGCCCGTCGGTGTCACCGCTGCCGGGTTGCCCGAAACGAGGGCCGTACGGGCACCACGACGGCTGGCCGCGGCCAGCGCGCCGAGTACGTAGGGCGTCCGGCCGGAAGCCGTCAGCCCGAGCACGAAGTCGCCAGGAGCGACGGCCTCGGCCACTTCGGCGGCTCCGGCCTTCGCGTCATCCTCGGCGTCTTCGACGGCTTGGCGCAAGGCGCGCGCACCGCCCGCGTGATGCGCGATGAACCAGTCGGAAGGCACGTTGAACGTCGGAACGAGTTCCGCCGCGTCCAACGTCGCCAGCCTGCCGGACGTGCCGGCCCCGAAGTAGTGCACGCGGTGCCCCGACCGCAGCGCTTCCACCGCGAAGTCGACCGCCCTGGCCACCTGCGGCAGCACCGCCGCGACGGCCTCGGGGACCCGGCGGTCCTCGGCGTTGATCGCGCCGAGGATGCCCATGGTCGACATCAGGTCGATGTCGGCCGTCCGTGGATTGCGCTGTTCGGTTGGCGAATCGACGTGCACCACCTGGCGTGGGACGGTCATCATGCGCCTCACTTTTTCGCTCATTTGCCGGTTTCCCGCGGCCGTCGCCTGCCGTCGGGCCGAACGCCCAGCCGGTGCGAACCCACCGCGTCCCTGGTCGCGTCGAGTGCGTTGACCGACGCGTCCATGTGCCGCTGCGCGACACCGATGAACAGGCAGTCGATGACGGTCAGCTGCGCGATGCGACTGGCGGTCGCACCGGAGCGGAACGTCGTTTCTCGCGCGGCCGTGGTCAGTACGTGGTCGGAGACCTCGGTGATCGGCGAACGCGGGAAGTTCGTCACGGCGACGGTGATCGCGCCGTGCTCGCGGGCCACGCGCAGCGCCTCGACGGTGTCCGTGGTCGCGCCCGTGTGGGAGATGCCGATGGCGACGTCTCCCGGGCTCAGCACGGCGGCCGAGGTCAGCATGATGTGCGTGTCGGACCAGGCGAAACTGACCCGGCCGATGCGGTGCAGCTTCTGCTGCAGGTCCGCGGCCACGAACGCGCTCGCGCCCACGCCGTAGACGTCCACGCGGCCGGCGCCTGCCAAGACGTCGATCACACGCTGTAGCGACGGGACGTCGAGCTGGTCG
Source organism: Amycolatopsis sp. NPDC051071 (assembly GCF_040682875.1). Taxonomy (NCBI): domain Bacteria; kingdom Bacillati; phylum Actinomycetota; class Actinomycetes; order Pseudonocardiales; family Pseudonocardiaceae; genus Amycolatopsis; species Amycolatopsis sp. NPDC051071. Next base: position 4,395 of record NZ_JBFBBY010000103.1, read on the forward strand.
GCGGTCTCCTCCACGGCACGAGCGTCCGCGAAGCTGACCTTGCCGATCACCGCGGCCAGGTCGTCCTCCGGGCCGATCTCGCCGCCGAGGTTCCGGCTCGACCGGGCCTCCGTGCGGGCGGTATCGGCCGCCAAGGCGATCCTGAGCTGCGGATATCCGCCGACGCCGACGGCCTTGCAGAACCGTGTGACCGTCGTTTCGCTGGTGTTCGCCGAGAGTGCGACCTCGGTAATGCTGCGTCGCGCGACCGTGGCGGGGTCGTCCAGGACGACCTTCGCGACGCGCTGTTCGGCCCGGGCGAGCCCGGGCAGCAGTGAGCGGATCCGGACCAGCGGGCTCGCGTCGGCGTCCCGTGTCGGCTGCGCCGGCACGGTCTCGGACGGTGCGACCGCGATTACGGATTCGACATCGCTCACCGTGGGAAAGTTACTAACCGTTGGCATCTGCGACAAGGCTACCCACACCCTTCGGGAAGATCGCAACCTATCCGTGTCTGCGGATTCGATTTGCGATTAATCGTTGACCAGAAAGTCGCTAACCAGGTCGAGGCCGTTAACGAGGTCCAGCTAACGACTTGGCAACTTAGTGTCGCGACGCAAGCGGCGGTGTTCCGGCCAACGGGGCAGTACGGTCAGCACAGCGGAGCGCGTTGGCTACCGAGCGCTCAACTGCCACCCGGACGCACTAAAAGCGGCGGGCTCTTGCTCACCGTCGAGCAGTGAATGGCCGCGTTCAGTGACCTTCACACCATCCAAAAAAATTCCGCGTCCCGCGTAACGGGCATCGGTCGTGTAACGCCAACGGAGGGTAATTTGTGAGCTTTGTAACACTTCGGCGGCGGCCCGCCACCACGCCCGATGCCCATGCCCGCCGAGGCCGGTTTGGTCCCCCGCGGGAGCGCCCGGTCCGCTTACACGCAGAGTAATCGTTTTCCAGCTGACTTCGCCGTCGGTACTTATTTCCAAGAAGAGCGAGTCAGTTGGTCCCTCGGTGTCCACGAAGGTGTCGAAGGAGACCTTCAGCGGGCCGCCACGGGTCCGCAACGCCCGCGTCGTGAGCGTGGCCGTCGAGGCGTCCCCGGTGCCGCTGAACCACGCGTCACGGCCGCGTGCCGGGCGGACGGCCATCGCCTTCGCGAGCGAGCTCGCCCACGTCTCCCTGGCGAGGTTGATCGAGCCCCAGTTCCGCGTCGGGTGCACGCGGTTCGTGAGCAGGATCGCGAACGACCTCGACAGCGGGTCGATCACCAGCGAGGTCCCGGTGAACCCGGTGTGCCCGGCTGTCGAGGGCGCCGACAACGCGCCCATGTACCAGGGCTGGTCGAGTTCGAAGCCGAGTCCGTGTGCGTTGTCGGGGAACTTGTGGTTGTAGTTCGTCAGCATCGACCGCACGGTCTCCGGCCGCAGGATCCGCTGCCCGCGGTAGGTACCGCCGTTGAGGATCGTCTGCGCCAGCACGGCCATGTCGGCGGCCGTGGAGAACACGCCCGCGTGCCCGGCGACGCCACCCAGCGACCACGCGTTCTCGTCGTGCACCTCGCCGCGCACCAGCCCGCGCGGCGGCTTCGCGGCGTACTCGGTGGCCGCGACCCTGGCGAGTTTCGACGTCGGCGGGTTGTACCCGGTGTCCGTCAGGCCCAGCGGGGCCGCGATGCGATCTTGGACCACTTTGTCCAGCGGCGCCCCGGCCTGCTTCTCGACCAGGAAACCGAGTGTCAGCAGGTTGATGTCGGAGTAGAGGTACGTGCTGCCCGGTGGGTTCTTCAGCGGGCTGTCGAGGACGGCTTTGCGGCGCGACGGGATGTCCGGGTAGCCCTCCCACAGCGACGGGAGCGGCGTCGCGGCGAAGCCCGAAACGTGGGTGAGCAGTTGCTGGACGGTGACGGCCTCCTTGCCGTTCACCCCGAACTCCGGCAGGTAGCGCACCACCGGCGCCGAGATGTCCAACTTGCCCGTCTCGGCCAGCTGCATCACCGCGATGGAGGTGAACAGCTTCGAAATCGACGCCATGTCGAAGATCGTGTCGGCGCGCATCGGGACCTGCTGCTCCGGCGGCAGTTCGGTGCCGTTCGCGTCGGCGTAGCGGACGGCACCGCCGACGGCCTGGCGTTCGACGACAACGCCGTCGTGCGCCAGCAGGCCGACTGCCCCGGAGAAGTGCGGATGCCCGGTGGCGTCCGGCTTCGTCCAGCTCTCGATGAACCGCTCGGCCGCCTTGATCGGCGCCGGATCGAGGCCGACGTCGGACGGCGCCCCGTCACGCAGGACCGTGGACGCGGGCGCGAAACCCTCACGCGGCTTGTCGAACCGGCCTGCCGCGCGGTCTCCCTGCTGTTCCGTACCCGGAATCGCCTGTGCTCCCGCCGTCGACAACGTGGTCGCCGCGACCAGGACGGAGACAGCCGCGATCAGGATCTTCCTAACACGCAAGGTCGTTCCCCTCAGCGATAGATGAGATGGCGACGGCGTTTCCGGTCGAACCCGGCCAGTTCCGCCTGCCAGGACCCGACGATCTCGTCGGCTCCGGCGCCCTTGTCGACCATCGTGCGCAGCCTGTCGGAGCCCGAGAGCTTGTCGAGGAAGTTGTCCGGCCGCCACTTGAACTTGTCCGGGTGCACTTGTTTCGCGGTGACGAACATGGTGACCGCGGTGCGGATGGCGTCGAACGCGCGCGGGTCCGTGATGGTCAGCTGGACGCCGCCGCAGGGTTCGTTGACGAACTTGCCGAACGTCGGCACGAAGTACGCCTCGCGGAACTTCACCCCGGGCAGGCGTAGCTCGCCGAGCTTCTCGCGCCAGCGCCAGTCGAGGCCGGGTGCGCCGATGATCTCGAACGGCCTGGTCGTGCCGCGGCCTTCGGAGAACACCGTGCCCTCGAACATCCCGGTGCCGGGATAGACGAGCGCGGTGTCCGGCGTCGGCATGTTCGGACTCGGCGGGATCCAGGTCAGCCCGGTGCGGTCGAACAGCTGATCGCGCCGCCAGTCCCGCACCTCGACGATCTCGAGCTTGCCCGGCGTGACGCCCTCGGCCGGGAGGAACTCGGCGGCGAAGTACCGCGCGAGCTCCCCGACGGTCATGCCGTGCTGCTGCACGATCGGCTTCCGGCCGATCCCGGACGCGAACGCCGGGTTCAGCATCGGCCCGGCGGCCTTGCCGCCCAACGGGTTCGGCCGGTCCAGCACGACCACCGCCGCGCCGGTCTTCGCCGCCGCGACCATCGCCGTGTACAGCGACCAGATGTAGGTGTAGAACCGCGCGCCGACGTCGGCGATGTCGAACACGACGGTGTCCACGCCCGCCTTCGTGAACATCGCGGCGAGCTTCGTGGCGTCGGCGCCGTACGCGTCATACACCGGTACGCCGGTGCGTGGATCCATGTAGTCGCCCTCGGAACCGCCTGCCTGCGCGCTGCCGCGGAAGCCGTGTTCGGGACCGAACGCGGCGAGCGGGCGGACGCCGGCGGCCACCATCGAATCGACGATGTGGTCACCGTTCGCCAGCACGCCTGTCGGGTTCGAGAGCACGCCGAGCTTGCGGCCGGACAGCGGTGCCCAGCCGCGGGCGGCGAGCACGTCCGCTCCGGTCCGGGACAGCAAGGGACCTTTGCTATCACTTTGCGGCTGTGCTCGGGCGACCGAGGACGCGGCCGTCAGCGCCGGGACGGCGAGCGCCCCGGCGGCGAGGAGACCACGGCGGTTGAGACTCACCAGGTCAGCCCATGGCCGAAGGGGTACTTCACCGTGCCGACGTCCTTGCCTGCCGGGACGTCCACCGGCAGCTTGCCCTGCGGCTTCACCTTGCCGAGGATCACCTTCGCCAGCGCCTCGACCGACGGCGTGATGTAGCCGTACGTCGCGAGCCAGGTCTTGACCGGGTTTTCGTATCCGGCGTCGTAAGGAATTTGCGCGGCGACCGCGACCACCGGTTTGCCGGTATCCGCCAGCGCCTGCAACAGCTTGCCCTGCAACGGGAACGTGCCGACGTTGTTGGTCAGCACCACGACAAGGTCGACGTTCTTCGCCGCCGCCACGGCCTGCGCGATCTGCGCGTCGGTGGGGGCCTGGCCGGTCTGCATCGCGGTCGCTTGCGTGCCGTGTGCGGTGAGCTTCGAGGCCAGCGTCGTCGTCGTGCTCACGCCCCAGCCGGTCACGAGCGTCTTCGCGGGCTGCTGCTTGAGCGGCAGGACACCGCCGTCGTTGCGGATCGCGGTGACCGACCGGTCGGCGATACCCTGCGCGGCCGCGAGGTTGGCCGGGGTGCCGACCTTCGAGGCGACCTTGGCCGGGTCGACGAACGGCGAGGTCAGGATGCCCCGGTTCAGCTTGAGCTTGAGGATCCGCAGGACACTCTCGTCGATGCGGCGTTCGGTCAGCTCGCCCTTGTGGACCGCGTCGAGCACGGCATTGATCGCCAGTTCGAGGTTGACCGGCATGAGCAGCTGGTCGATGCCCGCCTTCAACGCGAGCACCGGGATCTCCGCGTCGGAATGCAGTTCGCGGACGCCCTCCATCGACAGCGAGTCGGTGACGACGACGCCGCGGTAGCCGAGTTCGCCACGCAGCTTCCCGGTGATGATCGGCTTCGACAGCGTGGCGGGCTCCCCCGTCGGGTCGAGGCTGGGGAACTCGATATGCGCGCTCATGATCGAGTCGATGCCCGCCTTGATGGCGGCCTTGAACGGCGGCACGTCGGTCTCGCGCCAGCTCGCTTCGCTCCGGTCGATCCTGGGCAGTTCGAGGTGACTGTCCGTGGCCGCGTCACCGTGGCCGGGGAAGTGTTTCGCGGCGGCCGACACGGTCTCGGTGCGGCGGCCCGACTCCTGGAAGCCCTTGACCTGTGCCGAGACGTACTGGCTCGCGAGATCCGGGCGGCCGGAGAAGGAACGGACGCCGATCACCGGGTTCGCCGGGTTGGAGTTGACGTCGGCGTCCGGCGCGAAGTCCTGGTTGATGCCGACGGCACGCAGTTCATGCCCGAGGATCCGGGCGGCTTCCTGCGCGGCCTTGGTGTCGCGGCCTGCCGCGATCGCCATCGCGTTCGGCAGTTCGGTGGCGGGGGAACCCATGCGGGTGACCGTGCCGCCCTCCTGGTCGGTCGCGATCTGCAACGGGATGCGGGCACCGCTGCGGACGGCCGCCCGCTGGAGCCCGTTCGACAGCTTGGCGACCTGCACCGGGTCGTCGAAGTTGTCGCGGCTGTCGTTGTTGAAGTAGATGACGCCGCCCAGGTGATACTTCTCGATCACCTGCGCGGCGGTGTCCACCCCGAAGTCGGCCTTGTTCTTGGCGTTGACCTCGTCGGCGGACTTCCCGTTCACCCACGTGACGAACAGCTGGCCGACCTTTTCCTCCAGGCTCAGGCCGCGCAGCGTCCGCTGTGCCTCCGCGTCCGCCGTCACCGGCTGCGCGGTGGCGGGAACGCCCGCGACAGCGAGGGTGAGCAGACCCGCGAGGGGTATGGCGAGCGCATGGATCCTCCGATGACGGGCGTGCGCGGTTCGGGTCGTCACCTCAAGCCTCCCAGATTCGTGCCTGACTCTCAGGTGGAAAGAAGTCCACCTGGAAGCACTGATATCCGGAAGCTACCCACGAGCACTTTGCTTGTCCATCGGCCGACCGCACGAACGGTCCGTTCATACACAAAGGGACGCGAAGGGGCCTGTCACGCTTGAAAAAGGGCCTGTGACCAGTGCGTGACCGGACCGGTCACGACGGGAAGGGCGGGTATGACACTGGCGGCGCCCGTCGGCCTAAGCCGGCGGGCGCCGCCAGTCAGCGCGAACTACTCGGGCGACCAAGCGTGCAACTCTGGTCGTACCTTCATGGACTCGGCGTCCGGCGTCCCGGTACGCAGTCCCTAGACGACGAGCCTCCCGCGGCGCGCTGCGCGTGGGTACCCGGTGTCCGCGCACGGAGATTCGCCGGGGTGGAACAGGCTTCTCTTCTACCTGTTCCCTGGCCGACCGAACGTCCGCACTTACTTTCTACGCCGTGAGCCGGGTCACTTCAAGTGCGCAGACGGGTGCACCGGTACAGAGGCTCGATCTAGTGACACGGGCACCCTCAGCGACGGACAATTCGCGGCCCTGGCTGCGAAAACCGATTCGGCGCCGCCGTGCGAGTGTGGCTCAGCGAGGGCGTTTGAGCCGGTTGTAGCCGTACCAAGTCGCCCCCGCGGCGACGGCGCCGAGCGCGACAAGGCCAGCCGATTTCGCCGGGATCCGGGTCCGCAGCGACATCGGATGTTCGAAGGCGAGGATCTCCCAGCCCTGTTCGGTCGCGTGCTTGCGCAGGACGCGGTCGGGGTTGACCGCGTGCGGCCTGCCGACGGCCTCGAGGAGCGGGATGTCCGTGCTCGAATCGGTGTACGCGTGGCACTGGGCGAGGTCATAGCCGTACGTGGCAGCGAGTTGCTTCGCGGCGACGGCCTTGTTCGCGCCGTAGCAATAGAATTCAACCTCGCCGGAGTAGCGGCCGTCCACGATCTGCATCCGCGTGGCCACGCTGCGCGTCGCGCCGAGCATTTCGGCGACCGGGGCGACGACCTCTTCGCCGGTGGCCGACAGCACGACGACATCGTGACCGTCCGCGCGATGCGACGAGATCAGCTCGGCGGCTTCGGCGTAGACGAGGGGATCGACGACGTCGTGCAGTGTTTCGCGGACGATCGCGGACACCTGGGCGACGTCCCATCCGGTGCACAGCGCCGAAACCTCGGCCCGCATCCGCTCCGTCTTCGCCGCGTCCGCGCCCGCGAGTGAGAAGACGAGTTGCGCGTACGCGCTGCGAAGCGCGGCTCGGCGGTTGATCAGGCCTTCGCGCAAAAGCGGTTTGCTGAAGGCGAGCGCACTCGACGAGGCGATGATCGTCTTGTCGAGATCGAAGAACGCCGCGACCGGGCTCGGTGTCGTGCTGGGGTGGGCCACCCGCCAAGGATAGGAGAGCCGGACGGCGGCGCGCCCGTTGGTCGACCACGATCGGGAAACGACGGTGGAAAATCCACGACCGCACAGCGGATTCGGCGCGTCGTGCCGTTATCGAATTGTGGGTACCGGCGCCCACCACAACGGGCCGATACCGGAGTTACAGTGAGATTGTCCCGGTGTGAACCGGGGCCAGGTTCAGTCCGACCCCCCGGGGCTGAACCCCAGGCGGCCCCCGTCCCTCCCCCCCTGGCGGGGGCCGCCCTCTAACTTCCCGATCCGCCAATGGTTCAGACCTTATTGGTTGTGGAAAACCCTGGCGGCGTAAGGTCGAAGCGGTCCTTGATGGCCGCTTTTCTTTTGTCACAACGCCTTCTGTCCCGCAACCGTCCTTTGCGATTTCCCGGCGGGAAAGCAGGCGAGTGTGCCAGGAGGGTCCGACAAAACGGTGAGAAACCGGTTTCCGGCGCGGAGTTGTCCACAACACCCCGGTTGTCCACAGGCCGGGTGGAATGGCGTTGTGGGGTAGCCGGGCCCGGGGCGACGGTGGAGTCACAGACCGAGTCCGACCGAACCCTGGGGGAACCATGGCCGAGGAACATCCGCTCGTCGTCGCCGGAGACGACGTCCTGCTCGACGAGATCCTGCGTGTGGCCGCCGCGGCGGGCTGCGAGGTGGAACGTGCGCCCGATCTCGACGCCGCTCGCGGGAGATGGTCCCGCGCGCCGCTCGTGGTGCTCGACGAAGAAGCCGCGCGGGCGCCGAATCGCCTGCTGCGGCGGAACAAGGTCCTCCTCGTCTGCAAGGGCGCGCCGACACCGGTGACGTGGGAGCGCGCCTTCAACACCGGTTCGGAGAAGGTCCTGTCGCTGCCGGACGAGGAGAGTGAACTCATCGGTGCGTTCGCCGACGTCGTCGACGGGCCCGCGCGTGACGACGGCGTCGTCATCGGGGTCATCGGCGGCCGGGGCGGAGCCGGTGCCTCCGTCCTCGCGGCCGCCGTCGCGTTCCGGGCGGAACGCTCGGGTGGCGGCGGACTGCTCGTCGACTGTGATCCGCTCGGCGGCGGCATCGACGTCCTCCTCGCCGCCGAACGGGATCGCGGGCCGCGCTGGCCGGAACTCGACCTCGGTGGCCGGGTGTCCATGACGGCGTTGGGCGAAGCGCTGCCCCGGAAGCAGTGCCCCTCCGGATCACTGTCCTTTGTGTCCTACGGCAGGGAAGGACGCGGTCCCGGCCCGGACGCGATCGAGGCCGTGCTGAGCTCGGGACGGCGTGCGGGCCGGACGGTTGTCTGCGATCTGTCGCGGTGTTTCGGCGCCGAGACCTCCGCCGTCGTCGGACTGGCCGATCTGATCGTGGTCGTCATTCCCGCGGAAGTCCGCGCCTGCGCGGCCGCGAAACAGGTCCTCGCGAGGCTCCAGCCGCAGGCGACGCGGATCGGTGTCGCCGTTCGCGGGCCATCGCCCGCCGGCCTGGCACCGCAGGAGATCGCCGACGCCGTCGGGGTCCCGCTCATCGCGTCGATGGGCCGCGAGCGGTCCCTCTCGATGGCACTCGACCGCGGGGAGTTCGTCCTGAAGCACCGCGGGCAACTGGCCACGGCCGCCGCCGACGTTCTCGCGGCCGCGCGGGGAAATCTGGCCGGTGCCTTGCGATGACCGACGAACTGGTCGAGCGGGTCCGGCGGCGCCTCGCCGGATCGGCCGCCCCGGCCGATCCGGTGAGCGTGGCGCGGGCCGTCCGTGCCGAAGCGGGCGGCGCGCTCGGGCAGGACGCCGTCCTCGACGCGGTCCGGCTCGCCCGCGACGAGTTCGTCGGTGCGGGTCCGCTGACGCGGTTACTCGGAAAACCCGGCACCACTGACGTTTTCGTCACCGCTCCGGACGAGGTCTGGACCGACGCCGGAGAGGGCATCGAGAAGACGGACATCCGGTTCGCGGACGAGGAAGCCGTCCGCAGGCTCGCGCAGCGGCTGGCACTCGCCGCCGGGAGGCGGCTGGACGACGCGCAACCGTTCGCCGACTGCTGGTTGCCGGGAATGGGCCCGCACGGCCGGGTCCGGCTGCACGCGGTCCTTCCGCCGATCGCGCCCGCTGGGACGATTCTTTCGCTCCGGGTGCTTCGGCCCGCGACCCACGACCTCGCGGCACTGCGGCTGCGCGGGGCGTTCGGCGCGAGTGGTGCCGAGCTGCTCGACTCGGTCATCCGGCGACGGCTCGCGTTCCTGGTGTCCGGCGGGACCGGGGCAGGCAAGACGACCTTGCTCTCCGCCCTCCTCGGCGCGGTGTCCCCGGCCGAACGCATCGTCTGCGTCGAGGACGCGGGAGAACTGAGGCCGGATCATCCCCAGTTCGTCAGCCTGCTCACCCGCCCGGCCAACATCGAGGGCGCGGGCGAGATCGGGCTCGGCGAACTGGTGCGGCAGGCGTTGCGCATGCGCCCGGACAGGCTGGTCGTCGGCGAGGTCCGCGGTGCCGAGGTCTGCGCCCTGCTCAACGCGATGAACACCGGGCACGACGGTGGTGCCTGCACCTTGCACGCCAATTCACCGTCGGACGTCCCGGCCCGGATGGAGGCGCTGGCCGCGCTCGGCGGGCTGAAACGGGACGCGCTGCACAGCCAGCTGACGGCGGCGGTGCGGGTGGTCCTGCACATGCGACGGCTGCCGAGCGGGATCCGGCGGCTGGACGAGGTCGGCGTACTGCGGTCACTGCGTGGTGAGGCGAAGGTCGTCCCGGTCTGGAGCAAAGGGCAGTGGATCGGTGACGAGACACCGTTCGAGGAGCTCGCGGCATGAATCCCTGGTTCCTTCTCTCCTGCGGTGCCGGGCTGGCCTGCTGGCCGAGGCCGATCGCGGGTGCCCCGTTCGCCTGGCGTCTTCCCCAGGCCGCCCGCGCCGGGTGGTGGCTGCTGCCCGCGATGCTCGCGTTGCCGGTCCTCGGGTTCGGTGGGGCACTGGCGACGTTGGTCCTCACCCTCACCACGCGACAGGAACACCGGCACCGAACGCGGGCGAAGACCGAGCTCGCCGAAGCCGAACTCACCGCGTCCGTGCTGCGGACGATGGTCGCCGAACTTCGGGCGGGCGCTCATCCGGTGACGGCCGCCGAAGCCACGGCCGAGGCGATGCCCGCGGCGTCCGGACGCCTTCGCGGGCTCATCGCGGCCGCCCGGCTCGGTGGTGCGCCGTCCCCTTCGGACGCGCCACCGGCACTGGTGAACGCGTGGGCCCTCGCGAGCCGGTTCGGGCTGCCGATGGCCGACGTCCTCGACGCCGCCAGGCGGGACGTCGAGGCGGGGATCGGCTTCGGCCGTCGGCTCAAGGCCAAGATGGCCGGTCCGCGGGCGAGTGCCGGCGTGCTCGCCGTCCTCCCGCTGATGTGCGTCCTGCTCGGCGAGGGGATGGGCGCGAGCCCGGTCCGGGTGCTCACCGGGACCGGCGCCGGTCAGCTGTTGCTCGTCGTGGGCAGCGCGCTGATCTGGGGCGGCACCGCCTGGTGCCGGGCACTCACCGGGCGGGTGGCGCCGTGCTGACCGGGGTCGCCCTCATCCTGCTGGGCGGCGCCGTCTTCTTCTGGCCACGTGTCCGGCTGGGCGCGATCTCGCGTCCGGGGTGGCTGCGACGGCGAGCGGCCAAGGACAGGGGTATCTCCGAACTCCTCCGATCGGCGGCCACCCTCGACCTGCTGGCCGCCTGCCTGGACGGCGGGCTGCCGGTACCCGTCGCGCTCGACGCCGTCGCGCCGACCGCTTCACCACCGACAGCGGCGGCACTGCGTTCGGTGGCGTCGCACCTCGCCCTCGGGATCGAGCCCGCCGAAGCCTGGGCGCCGGTCCGGGACCGGCCCGGCCTGACCGAACTGTCCGTCGCCGCCGTGCGGACGGCGAGGGCGGGCACGGCACTCGCCACCCAGGCGAAAGACCTCGCGCGACGGCTGCGCGAGTCGCTCTCCTCCGAAGCCGAGGAACGTGCCGAACGGGCCGGGGTGCTGCTGGCCGCGCCGATCGGCCTCTGCTTCCTCCCCGCGTTCCTCTGCCTCGGCGTCCTGCCCGTCGTGCTCGGCCTCGCCGCCCGGCTCGACGGCGTCCTCTAGCCCCCTCCAACCGAAAGGCGATCCCATGCCCAAGTTCCCCACCTTCCGCGAGGACGACGGGATGGCGACGGTCGAATACGCCATCGCCACCCTCGCCGCCGCCGCGCTGGCCGGTGTCCTCTACCTGATCGTCAACAGCGATGCGGTCGTCGCCGGGCTCACCGCGCTCATCGAGCGGGCCTTGTCGGTGAAGTTCTGATGCGGGACGACCGAGGGTCCGCCACGGTGGAGGCCGCGATCGGCATCAGCGCGCTGACGTTCGTCTCGGCCTTGCTGCTCGCCGGGGCCGGGGTCGCCACCGATCAGCTGCGCTGCACCGACGCCGCCCGCGAGGCGGCCCGGCTCCTCGCCCGAGGGCAGCCCGCCCGTGCCGAACAGGCGGTGCGGGAGATCGCGCCGCGGGGAGCCCGGCTGGACGTCGTCCGTGAAGGTGACGCCATCACCGCCGGTGTCGAGGCCGAACCGGTCGCCGGACTGCTGCCGGGTATCCGGCTGCGCTCCCGCGCCTTCGCGATCGCCGAGCCGGGGAGCGGGCCGTGAGCCCGGACGACCGCGACGACCGCGACCACAACGGCGACAGTGGCGACCACCGCGACCGTGGCGACTGCGACCGCGGCGACTACCGCGACCGTGGCGACTGCGACCACAGCGACCACAGCGACCACAGCGACCACAGCGGCGACCACCGCGACCGTGGCGACCGTGGCGACCGCGACCACCGCGGCGACAGCGGCGTCGCGACCGTGTGGACCGCCTCGATGGTCGCCGTCCTGGTCTGTGCGGCGGCGTTCACCTACTGGATCGGCGCCGCCCTCACGACCAGGCACCACACCGAGGCCGCCGCCGACCTGGCGGCGCTCGCCGCGGCCGCGCACGCGACGGATGGTCCCGGCGCGGCCTGCGAACGGGCACGGCAGGTCGCCGTCCGGATGTCGGTCTCGCTGCTGACCTGCCGGTGGGAACGAGGCGATGTCCTGGTCGAGGTGCGGTCGGCGGTGCCGGGGCACCTGGCGGCCTTCGGGCCGCCGGAAGCGCATGCCAGGGCGGGACCGGTCGACCGGCCACCCTGACGAACGTCACACGGCGAGCGGTCGTCCGGTGGTAATCCGCCGGTAGTACGGGCGAGTAACCGCTCGGCGCGAGCAGCGGTCGTTGACGCGCGGCAAGCGGTCGAATGCATGATCAGCGCTCCGCCGAACGGCTGCACGCCGCCGGTCGCGAGCGGGTCGGCCAGGACTGAATCCCCTGGTCGGCTGCGACGAACGGCATCGCACTGGTCGTCCACGCCCGTTCATCGGACGTTCAGTGTTCAGTCCGTCCGGTCGCACTACCGCGCGTTCATCGCTAAGTAACGGCCGGTTGTCGCGTGAGGTCTTCTCCCGATGTGCAACTTGCCGTTTATTGAGATGTACGCCACTTCGACAGGTTCGCCGGGGCGGCGCGGCACTGACAGACACAGGACAGAGTTGACCTGAGGCAGGGGCAGTAATGTTGGACGCGAATTGGCCGGACAGCTGGCGTGGCGCCTTCCGCATCGAAATGCGGGCGGAGGCGATCGGTCTCGCTTGGCGTGGCTGGCCGGTGCTCCCCGGTGCGGAGCCCGCCGCGATCACCGCGGAAGGTGACGACCTCACCTGGCGGCGTCCCGTCCCGGCACAGGACAACTGGCGTGAACTGATCGAGACCCACCCTCACGAGGTCGCCACCTGGTTCGGGGACGACACGCACAGCCTGCTCGTGGCCACCGGCACCGTGCTGGACGCCATCGAGGTCGACGACGAGCTCGGCAAGGCGGCCGCCCGTCTGCTGCGCGCCACCGGTCACCCGGCCCCGATCGTCGCGATGCCGAACGGCCGCTGGCTGTTCCTCACCACCGTCGCCGCGAGCATCCCGCGGGAGCTGGCCGACCAGGCCTCGGTCCAGTGGCACGGCGCCAACGGCTACATCCCGCTGCCCCCGTCGCCGTTCCAGCACGGTGTCGTGCACTGGCGGGTCAAGCCCGAGGTCTGGGGCTGGCAGCTGCCCGAGGCCGCCGACGTGCACGACGTGCTCGTTCGTGCGCTGGCCGGTGACAAGGCCGCCATTCCCGCGGCGACCCTGACCACCGCCGCCTGATCAACCCACAACTTCACGTCACAGGAATTCAGACCGACAAGTGGCCTGACTGGGACCCGTGCTGACGCAACGCTCCGAGCACGGTATCCAGAACGGCCACGGCCCCCGCCTTGTCCAGCGGATCGTTGCCGTTCCCGCATTTCGGCGACTGGACGCAGGACGGGCAGCCGGCCGGGCACTCGCAGGAAACGATCGCCTCCCGCGTTGCGGCCAGCCAAGGGACAATGGCGGCAAACCCGCGATCGGCGAATCCCGCACCCCCGGGATGGCCATCGTGCACGAACACCGTCGCCTCCCCGGTGTCCTCGTGCCACGCGGTAGACACCCCGCCAATGTCCCAGCGGTCGCAAGTAGCGAACAGCGGTAGCAGGCCGATCGCCGCGTGCTCGGCGGCATGCAGGGCACCGGGGACGCGCGCCGGATCCAATTCGGCGCCCGTCCCCGGTGCCTCGCCAAGTTCCCCGGTCCCCACCCTGGAGCCTCCGGTCCCCACCGGCTCCAGAACTTCGGTCCCCACCCGATGGCCCCCGGTCCCCGCCACGCCATCGGAAACACCGGACGGCCCGAGCAGTTCTGCCGAGATCGTGTACCAGACGGCGCGGGTGTGCAGGCTCTGCTCCGGCAGGTCCAGTGGAGTCTGATCCAGCACCTCGCCCGACGGACGTCTTCGCAAGTAGCCGACTACTTGCGAACTCACCGACACCTCGCCGAGGTTCACCGTGACTCCGCCGTGCACCCGGGTCTCCACGGTGCGCAGGACACTGATGTCGACGATTTCCCGCGGCGACGTCGTCCAGTCCGGATCCTCCGCGTGCACCAGGGCGAGGCCGGTGTCCAGATCCAGTTCGTCGACCACGTAGGACGAACCCTGGTGCAGGTACACCGCACCGGGATGCACCGCGTAGCAGGCGGAACCGGGATCGACCGTGCCGAGCATCCGCCCGGAATCGGCCTCCACCACGGCGATCTGCTCGCCACCGGAACCGCGGATGCCGACATCGGCGTGCGGCCGGTCGCGCGAGGTCCAGTACCAGCCGCTCGTGCGGCGGCGGATGATCCGCTCCTTGACCAGATCGGCGAGCACCGCGCGCGCCGCGTCACCGCCGAAGGCCGCGACCTCCGGTTCGGTCAGCGGGAGTTCGGCGATGGCGCAGGCCAGTTGTGGTGCCAGCACATACGGGTTCGACGGGTCGAGGACCGCGGCCTCCACCGGACGATCCAGGAGCGCGGCCGGATGATGGACGAGATAGGTGTCCAGCGGGTCGTCGCGGGCCACGAACACGACCAGCGCCGCGTCCCCCGCTCGCCCGGCTCGCCCGGCCTGCTGCCAGAACGAAGCGAGCGTGCCCGGATACCCGGCCAGCACCACCGCGTCCAGTCCCGCGATGTCGACGCCGAGTTCGAGCGCGTTCGTCGTCGCCACGCCGAGCAGCCGCCCGGACAGCAAAGCCGCTTCGAGTGCGCGCCGTTCCTCGGGGAGATATCCCGACCGGTACGCGGCAACGGATTTCGCCAGCTTGCTGTCCACTTCGGACAAGATCCGCCGCGCGCCGAGCGCGGTCAGTTCCGCTCCTCGCCGCGACCGGACGAACGCCAGCGAGCGGGCGCCCTCGATGACCAGTTCGGCCAGGATCCGCGCGGCCTCGGCGCCTGCCGAGCGCCGCACCGGCGCCCCGTTCTCACCCGAAAGTTCGGAGAGCAGGGGAGGTTCCCACAACGCGACCGTGCGTGCGCCACGCGGTGAGCCGTCTTCGGTGACCGGGACGCAGTCCTGTCCGGACAGTTTCGCCGCGAACGCCGCCGGGTCGGCGGTCGTCGCCGACGCGAGGATGAAGACCGGCGAAGCGCCGTAGTACGCGGCGACGCGCCGCAGCCTGCGGAGCAACAGCGCCACATGGGAGCCGAACACACCCCGGTAGCTGTGGCATTCGTCGACGACGACGAACGCGAGCCGCCGGAAGAACCGGGACCAGCGCGAGTGCGACGACAGGA
The DNA here is from genome assembly GCF_040682875.1 of Amycolatopsis sp. NPDC051071. Classification (NCBI taxonomy): domain Bacteria; kingdom Bacillati; phylum Actinomycetota; class Actinomycetes; order Pseudonocardiales; family Pseudonocardiaceae; genus Amycolatopsis; species Amycolatopsis sp. NPDC051071. Next base: position 19,523 of record NZ_JBFBBY010000103.1, read on the forward strand.
TCCCGCGATGCAGCATGTCCGGGTTGGTGAACACCCAGTTCGCGTGGGCGCGGACCCAGTCCCGCTCCTCCATCGGGGTGTCGCCGTCGAACGACGCCGCGCGCACCTTCTTGATGTCCAAAGAGGACACGGCGCGTAACTGGTCCGCGCCCAGTGCCTTGGTCGGAGACAGGTACAGCGCGGACGCCCGCTCGTCCTCGGTCAGTGCCGACAGCACCGGCAACTGGTACGCGAGCGACTTGCCGGACGCGGTTCCGGTGGAGATGACGACGTGCTCGCCTCCCCGCACCAGCGACGCGGCTTCGGCCTGATGCCGCCACGGCGCCGTCACCCCGTTCGACGTCAGCGCCTCGACGACCGGAGCCGGCACCCACCCAGGCCAGTCCACGGAATCCGCCGAGCGAGCGGGCAGTTCGGCCACATGGGTGACCGGGTACAGCGAAGCCGGGATTCCCGCCGTCGCGCGGTCGAGAAGCCGTCTGCCCTTGCCGGATTCCGGCGTGCCGTCCACCTTCCGAGCTTCGCACAGGCCTCCGACAGAAAACGGCCGCCCGCGTACGGGGCGGGTGCAGGGAGAGGCCATGAATGATCGATACAGTGATCAGGCTCACAAGGTAACGGAACGTGCGGTGGCGGGGACGCCTTGCCGCCCTCCATCCCACTACCAATACACTCCCGCAATCCACACCGTCTGTGGCGAGCGTCATGTGAGACGTGCCTTGCAGTGCGACTAGCGTGACGTTCGGTTCAGATCCCCATGCCAACGTCGACACGCCGGCTCCATCGGCGGATCGTCGTTGGCCAACGGCGACGTCTCCAGGAGGACGAATGTCCCGGCAGTTCCTCGCGGAGAGCGAAATCACGCTCTCCGGAGGTGGTTACACCATCGTCGGTGTAATCGCCGTGGTCGCCCTTGCCGCACTGGTCATCGGCTACGTTCTGCTCAAGGAGGTGCTGGCCGCCGGCCAAGGCACCGCCAAGATGCAGGACATCGCGAAGGCAGTGCAGGAAGGTGCGGCTGCCTATCTGAAACGGCAGCGCAACACCCTCGTTATTTTCGGGGGAATCGTGTTCTTGCTGCTCTTCGCTTTGCCGGCCGATGACTGGAACGAGAAGATCGGCCGGTCGATTTTCTTCCTGGTCGGCGCCGGATTCTCCTTCGCGATCGGCTATCTCGGCATGTGGCTGGCGACGCAGGCGAACCTGCGTGTCGCGTCCGCGTCGCGTGAGCCCGGCGGTCGCGAAAAGGCGATGCGCCTGGCCTTCCGCACCGGTGGCGTGGTCGGCATGATCACCGTCGGTCTCGGCCTCTTCGGCGCCGCCGTGGTCGTCCTCGTCTACACCGGACAGGCCCCGAAGGTGTTGGAGGGCTTCGGTTTCGGTGCCGCGCTGATCGCGATGTTCATGCGTGTCGGCGGCGGTATCTTCACGAAGGCCGCCGACGTCGGCGCGGACCTGGTCGGCAAGGTCGAGCAGGGCATCCCCGAGGACGACCCGCGCAACGCGGCCACCATCGCCGACAACGTCGGTGACAACGTGGGCGACTGCGCCGGGATGGCGGCCGACCTCTTCGAGTCGTACGCGGTCATGCTCGTGGCGGCACTGATCCTGGGTAGCACCGCCTTCGGCGTGCACGGCCTGATCTTCCCGCTCATCGTTCCCGCCATCGGCGTGATCACCGCGGTCATCGGTGTCTACATCACCAAGGCCAAGGCCGGTGAAGGCGGTCTGGTCACGATCAACCGCTCGTTCTACATCTCCGCGGCGATTTCCGCGGTGCTCTCGACGATCGCGGCGTTCGTCTACCTGCCCGGTTCGTTCTCCGAGCTGACCAGCGGCGCCACGAGCGAGCCCGGCAGCCCGGCGCTGATCGCCACGATCTCGGTGATCATCGGCATCGTGCTCGCCGCGATCATCCTCAAGATCACCGGCTACTACACCGGCACCGAGCACAAGCCGGTCAAGGAGGTCGGCAAGTCGTCGGAAACCGGTGCGGCGACGGTGATCCTGGCCGGTATCTCGGTCGGGTTCGAGTCCGCCGTGTACACCGCTCTCGTCATCAGCGCGGCCGTCTTCGGCGCGTACCTGCTCGGTGGCGGCGTCGCGCTGTTCGCCGTGGCGCTGGCCGGTACCGGTCTGCTCACCACCGTCGGTGTCATCGTCGCGATGGACACCTTCGGCCCCATTTCGGACAACGCGCAGGGCATCGCCGAGATGTCGGGTGACGTCGACGAAGACGCGGCGCGGATCCTCACCGAACTCGACGCGGTCGGCAACACCACGAAGGCCATCACCAAGGGGATCGCGATCGCCACGGCGGTCCTCGCGGCGACGGCGCTGTTCGGGTCCTATCAGGACGCGATCAGCAAGGCGCTGAAGTCGATTCCGGAGGCGGCGCAGGCGAGCACGAGTGCGCTGAACTTCTTCGTGAACACGGTCGTCAGCCCGAACACCCTCGTCGGCATCATCGTCGGCGCGGCGGTCGTGTTCCTGTTCTCCGGTCTCGCGGTCAACGCGGTGTCCCGTGCCGCCGGCGCGGTCGTCTACGAAGTGCGCCGCCAGTTCCGCGACATCCCCGGGATCATGGAGGGCACCACGCGGCCCGAGTACGGCCGTGTCGTCGACATCGTCACCCGTGACTCGCTGCGTGAGCTGACCACACCCGGCCTGCTCGCGGTGTTCGCCCCGATCGCGGTCGGCTTCGGTCTCGGCACCGGCGCGCTCGCCGGCTACCTTGCCGGTGCGATCGCGTCCGGCACCCTGATGGCGATCTTCCTCGCCAACTCCGGTGGTGCCTGGGACAACGCGAAGAAGCTTGTGGAGGACGGAAGTCACGGCGGCAAGGGTTCGGACGCGCACGAGGCCACCATCATCGGTGACACCGTTGGCGACCCGTTCAAGGACACCGCCGGCCCGGCGATCAACCCGCTGATCAAGGTGATGAACCTGGTGTCGGTGCTGATCGCCCCGGCGATCGTGCAGTTCTCGATCGGCGCGGACGCCAACGTCGGCATCCGGATCGGGATCTCGCTCGTCGCCGTCGCGATCATCGTGGCAGCGATCGTCGTCTCCAAGCGCCGCGAGTCGGTTCTCTCCGATACTCCGGCGGACGCGAAGGCGTAACACCGAAAGTTCCCGTCCGCCGGGCCCGTCACGTTTTCCGTGGCGGGCCCGGCGGCTGTCCGCGGCAGGCTAATCTCTGCGCGTCACACCGATCCCGATCCGGGGAGTCCCTGTCATGAGGCGTTCGTCCGTCTTGTTCGCCGCCGCTTTCCTGCTGGCGGGCTGTGGTGGCGCCGAGACACCCGCCGCCGCGCCTTCCTCTTCCGCTCCCGCCGCGGCCGGAAGTTCCTGGATGGACGGTTTCTGCGGTTCGCTGCTCGACTTCGCCAAGATCGGCGAGTTCAGGATGCCCGACTTCGAGCAGGGTGACGCCGCGAACGCCCGGAACTCGATGGACGAAGCCTTCGGTGTGTTCGCACCGGGTTTCGACCACGCCGTCACCGGCCTGAACGGGCTCGGCCAGCCTCCGAGCGCGGAGGCCGAAGCCGCGCGGAAGAGCATCGTCGACGCGTTGACGCCGCTGCGGGACCAGGTCGTCGCCGCGAAGACCAAATTGGACGCCGCGCCGAAGGACGACAAAGCGGCCACCGCGGAGGCGGGGCTCGCGTTCCGTCAGATCGGGTCGAATATCAACGACATGCCCGATCCGTTCCAGCAGCTGGAAACGAACGCTTCGCTGAAAGCGCTGGCAGCACAGGCCCCGAACTGCAAGAAGCTGCCTTCCTGACGATTCTTGCCGCCACAGTGATTTGCATTGCCCCCCGGTGTCGGTACCGTCGGTGGCCAGCCGGGAAGTCGTCAGGTCGGGAGGTGTTTTCGTGCGGCCGCGGTCTACCGTTCTCGCCGCGCTGGCAACAGGTATCGGGCTTGGCCTCGCCGGGTGCGGGCAGCAGCCCGCGGTGACTTCCCACGCAAGACAAGAAGGTCTCGCCACGGTCAGCGCGTCGGCCGCCGATCCAGCCTCCGCCTTCGCGGAGGGGTACTGCGGTGCGGTCAGTGGGTTCGTGCGGGCGTTGGCGGCGTTGCCCAGCGTCGATCCGAGCACGCCTCAGCAGGCCTCCCGGACTTCCAGCGACCTGATGGCCTCCGTGGCCGCGGGGCTGAGCCGGACGTCGGCCGCGCTCGGGAACCTAGGTCCGTCCCCGGTCGCCGGAGGCGACGCGTCGCGGACGGCCGCCGTCGCCCAGCTCGACGACATCCGCTCCCGCGCAGACGACGTCCGTCACCGTCTTGACTCCTCAGCGGACTCCGAGACGACGAAGACGGCGCTTCACGACGCGAGGACGTCCCTCGACGAACTAGACCGCCTGGACCTTCTCAGGGGCCTTGACGACGTACCTCAGCTCGCCGCGGCGAGCAGCCGGATCCCGGTTTGCCAGGATTTGGTGAACCAACCGCGCTGAGTCACCGAACTGTCACTGGCCATGACTCGAACTTGTGTTCTATTCTGTTCGGGTGGACGGGACGATCTCGCTCTTCTCGGCGGAGGCGAGCGGGCCAGGGCTCGCGGACCTCGCCGGGGTGCTGTGCGGGCCCGGCCGGATGGCGGGCTTCGGGCGGACGGCCGCGCGGCTGTCCGCCGTGGTCGACGAGCCTTGGCGGGCGCGTGCCCTCGCTCGTGAATGCCGCCGTCGTGGTGCCGAGGCGCAGGTTTCGGCCGCCGACTGCGGGCGGCCACTCGTGAGAACGCCGTTCCGGGTCGATTTGCTGCCGCTGGAGCAGCGGTGGAGCCGGGGCGAGGAGAAAGTACTGCCGGACGGTTTCCGGCTCGACGGGGCGATGCTGAGGATGTGGGCACTGGCCGGCGGCAGTCCCCAGGGCAACGGATACCTGCTCGCACTCGATCCGGAGGCGCCGGAGACACACGAGCGGCTGATCACGGCACTCGCGCGACTCGGCGTCCCGGCGAAGGCGCAGCGTGGCGAGGAGGCGTTGCTGCGGGTCACCGGCCGCCGTCGGCTGGCACATGTGCTTGAGCTGATCGGCGACGCGCCCGCCGGGGCTGAACCCGCCTGGCCGAGTCTGGTGCCCGTCGTACGGGCCGGTTGAGCCCGACCAAGTGCAATGAAAGTCCTCGTCATCGCAAATTTAGCAATAAAGAGGACTTTCATTGCACTCCAGGAGCGCGATCAGGGCTTCGGCGCCTTGCAATTCGGGTTCGAAAGGTCCAGTTCGCTACGTGAGAGACAAGAGGTGAGCTGATAGGTCTGCTCCCCGTAGTTGATGCCGTTCCGCACGGTCACCTTTCCGGCCGCGTCGACCTCGCACGGGTTGTTCATCGTGCATCGCTGGCCGCTCTCGTTGCCGGTGTTGTTGACGCCGACGACCTTGCCGGTCGAGGTCTCGACGATCGGCGAACCCGAGGTCCCGCCGATCGTTTTGCACGCCGAGGTGTACCGGATCGAGTCCTTCCAGACCCAGTCCGCTTCGTGCAGCTCGTGGACGAAGCCGTCGATGTTGCAGGAGTAGATTTTCTTCCAGTAGCCGGAGACCACGTCCATCGCGACGCCGGCCGCCGGACGAGTCGGCGAGAGCGTCAGCGGGGCGATACCGTAGGACGCCTGGATCTGGGCATAGCTGGTGTTGAGCTGGTACAGCGAGACGTCCGTGTCGGTCATCGTCGCGTAGAGCAGCTTCTTCGCCCTGAGCGTGCCGACTGACGAACGACCGTCCTTGGACAGCAGGCTGAAGGTCCGCGATGAGGACTGGTTGACGATTACCTCTCCAGGGTCAGGGAAACCTTCTTGGAGGCAATGCCCGTTGGAGAGGACGAGGGCGGGGTCGGACAGGCTCGCTTCAGGCGGCTTCACCACCGACCCGGAGCAGTTCGACAAGGCCACCGTTCCGGCGAACGTGGTCGTGGCCGCTTCCGCCGGGGCGGCACCGACCAGGGCGGACGCGGTCAGCATGGCGAACAGGGTGCCGAGAAGTCGTCGGGTCATGTGGAAGCCTTTCGGGTCGGCGTGGACATCAAGTGAAGCGTTGGCGGAAGGGGCCCCACCACCGTCGAACGGAGGGTGTTCGGGTGATCACGCGGCACCCCAGGCCGACGTGTCGGACATCACGTGCTAGGTGTTGAAAGGAAACATCGGCGAGGTCAGCGGCGATGCGCTGGACACACGATCGGCGGCGTGTTGCACCACCTAGACGTGGTCCGGGCAGCACGAGCGTGCACACTGACGGGTCGAGAGGCGGCGCGAAGGCGCCGAAGATGAGCGGAGAGCAGGACAGCGTGGCAGGAGCACGGACGAAGAAGACCGCGTCGTCGGACGACGGCGCGGGCCGTCGTCGGCTGGTGATCGTCGAGTCGCCGACCAAGGCCCGCAAGATCGCCCCGTACCTCGGCGTCAACTACGTCGTGGAGTCGTCCGTCGGGCACATCCGGGACCTTCCCCGAGGCGCGGCCGACGTGCCAGCCCAGTACAAGGGCGAGTCGTGGGCACGGCTGGGCGTCGACGTCGACAACGACTTCAAGGCGCTCTACGTCGTCACGCCGGACAAGAAGTCCAAGGTCACCGAGCTGAAGAGCCTCCTGAAGGACGTCGACGAGCTTTACCTCGCGACGGACCCCGACCGCGAGGGCGAAGCCATCGCGTGGCATCTGCTGGAGACCCTCAAGCCGAAGGTCCCGGTCCGCCGGATGGTCTTCCACGAGGTCACCGAGCAGGCGATCCGCGCCGCCGCCAACAGCACCCGTGAGCTCGACGCCGATCTCGTCGACGCGCAGGAGACCCGCCGCATCCTCGACCGGCTCTACGGCTACGAGGTCTCGCCCGTGCTGTGGAAGAAGGTCATGCCGAAGCTTTCGGCAGGCCGCGTGCAGTCCGTGGCGACCCGGATCGTGGTCGAGCGGGAACGCGAGCGGATGCGCTTCACCTCGGCGTCGTACTGGGACATCTCGGCGACGATGGACGCGGGTGCCGAGGCCTCGCCGCGCAGCTTCCCGTCCCGCCTGATCGCCGTCGACGGCGCTCGGCTGGCCACTGGCCGTGACTTCGGCTCGGACGGTCAGCTCAAGGCGTCGAACAACGAGATCCGCGTGCTGGCCGAGCCGGACGCCGTCCGCCTGGCCGGGGCGCTGAAGAACCGCGACTTCAAGGTCGCGAGCGTCGAAGAGAAGCCGTACACGCGTAAGCCGTACGCGCCCTTCATGACCTCGACCCTGCAGCAGGAAGCGGGCCGCAAGCTGCGGTTCACCTCCGAGCGCACCATGCGGATCGCGCAGAAGCTGTACGAGAACGGGTACATCACTTATATGCGTACCGACTCCACGACGTTGTCGGAGTCGGCGATCTCGGCGGCACGCAGCCAGGCGACGCAGCTGTACGGCAAGGAGTACGTCTCGCCGTCGCCGCGTCAGTACACCCGCAAGGTGAAGAACGCGCAGGAAGCCCACGAGGCGATCCGTCCCTCTGGCGAGGTCTTCCGCACGCCGGGCCAGGTCGCGAAGGATCTGGACACCGACGAGTACCGCCTTTACGAGATGATCTGGCAGCGCACGATCGCGTCGCAGATGACGGACGCGAAGGGCACCACGATGTCGGTGCGCATCGTCGGCACCGCCACCAGCGGCGAGGAGTGCACCTTCGCCTCTTCGGGCCGCACGATCACCTTCGCCGGGTTCCTCAAGGCGTACGTCGAAGCCGTCGACACCGAAAGCGGCGGCGAAGCGGACGACAAGCAGAGCCGTCTCCCTCAGCTGGTCAAGGACCAGGCGCTGACCGCGGGCGACCTGAGCCCGGACGGGCACACCACGTCGCCGCCCGCCCGCTACTCGGAGCCGAGCCTGGTCAGCAAGCTCGAAGAGCTGGGCATCGGCCGCCCGTCGACGTACGCGTCGATCATCAAGACCATCCAGGACCGCGGCTACGTGTGGAAGAAGGGTTCCGCGCTGGTGCCCTCCTGGGTCGCGTTCGCCGTGATCGGGCTGATGGAGCGGCATTTCGAGCGGCTGGTCGACTACGACTTCACCGCCGGCATGGAGGACGAACTCGACCGCATCGCCGCCGGTGACGAGCACCGCACGCAGTGGCTGTCGAAGTTCTACTTCGGCGGCGACATGGGCGTCGACGGTTCCGTCGGCCGGCTCGGCGGGCTGAAAAAGCTGGTCGGCTCCGGCGTCGAGGACATCGACGCCCGCGAGATCAACTCGATCCCGCTGTTCAGTGACCCCGACGGCCACACCGTCGTCGTGCGCGTCGGCCGCTACGGCCCGTACCTGGAGCGCGAGGTCGACGGCACGTCGCAGCGGGCGAACCTGCCCGAAGACCTGCCGCCGGACGAGCTGACCCTGGAACTCGCCGAGAAGCTGTTCGCGACGCCGCAGGAAGGCCGCGTGCTCGGCACCGACCCGGTCAGCGGACACGAGATCGTGGCGAAGGAAGGCCGTTTCGGCCCGTACGTCACCGAGCTCCTGCCCGAGCCCGAGCCGCTGCCCGAGACCGCGACCGCCGCGCAGAAGAAGGCCGCGAAGGCGAAGCAGCCGAAGCCGCGTACGGGTTCGCTGTTCAAGTCGATGTCGATCGAGTCGATGAACCTCGAAGACGCGCTGAAGCTGCTTTCGCTGCCGCGCGTCGTCGGCAAGGACCCGGAGTCCGGCGACGAGATCACCGCGCAGAACGGGCGCTACGGGCCGTACCTGAAGAAGGGCACGGACTCGCGTTCGCTCACGACCGAAGACCAGCTGTTCTCGATCACGCTCGAAGAGGCACTGAAGATCTACTCGGAGCCGAAGCAGCGTGGCCGTTCCGCGACCGCGAAGCCGCCTCTCAAGGAACTGGGCGACGACCCGGTGTCGGGTAAGCCGATGGTGGTCAAGGACGGCCGCTTCGGCCCGTACGTGACCGATGGCGAGTACAACGCGACGCTGCGGAAGTCGGACAGCATCGAGGAGCTGACCGCCGAACGCGGCGCCGAACTGCTGGCGGAGAAGCGCGCGAAGGGCCCGGCGCCCAAGCGCAAGGCCCCGGCTCGCAAGCCCGCCGCCTCAAAGACGACGGCCACCAAGACGACCGCGGTGAAGAAAACCACTGCGGCGAAGTCGACGGCGGCGAAGTCGACGGCGGCCAAGAAGCCCGCTTCGCGCTCCACCGCCACGAAGACGAAGTAACCCTCCTTAGCGCGCCATGAACGGCCCGTTACTTGCAAATCTCGCAAGTAGCGGGCCGTTTATGGCGCACTTTCTCGCTCAAGTGTCATGAGGGGTGCCGGCGGGCCCGGAAAATATACATATGGTAGACACCGCAAGA
>NZ_JBFBBY010000104.1:0-28803 GCF_040682875.1 Amycolatopsis sp. NPDC051071
CCGCACTACGCCACAACGCCCGCGACTTCACCCGACCACTAACACTACTCGGAATCACCCACTGACCAGCCACAACGACTTTGCCGGGGCCCTGGCGCCTAGCGCAAGGAAGGGGGCCTTCATGTACTTCACGCGAGCAACGCCGCAGGTGACGCGTAACCCAAATCACTCACGACTCCCTAAAAAGCGGCGAGGGTGTGCCAGGCCAGACCGGGGTCCTCGGCGTCGTCGCGGAGGACGACACCCTCGATCAGGCCGTACGGGCGATCGGCGGCGTAAAAGACCTCGTTGTCGTTCTTCAGGCCGAACGGCGACAGGTCCACCAGGAAATGGTGCTTGTTCGGCAGGGAGAGCCGGACTTCGGCGACCTCTTCGCGTTCCTTGAGCACAGCCTCTCCCATCGCGTACAGCGTCTGCTGCAGGGAGAGGCTGTGCTTGTCCGCGAAGGTCTCCAGCAGGATCCGCCGGACCTCGGCGTGGCTCGCCGCCCAGTCGATGCCGTCGCCCTGATAGCGCCAGCGCGCGGTCACCGCGGTCGCGAGGATCCTGTCGTTCGTCTCGGCCAGCGTCGTGTACTCGTCGCGGGGGAAGCCGTGGAACTCCGAACCGGTGGACTTGAGCACGACGAGACCGTCCAAACCGGACACCACCCAGGCCTGACCGTCCTGAATGGTCACCGCCGTCGTGCGCTTTTCGCTACCCGCTTGGGAGAACGCGTGATCATGGTCGGAGATGCGGTTCCAGCCGTGTTCGTCGATCAGGACCCGGGCCCCGGAGATGTGGTGGAACGAGTCGACGAAATGCCGTCCGAGCCGCAGCGCGAAGTCCTCGATCTCGCCGACCGGGGCCTCTTTGGCGAAGGCGTAGACGGTGTTCTTCTGCGTGTCTGTCGCGACGACGTCGGCGTTGTCGCCGGTGAGGTGCGTGGCCGCGAGGTCACCACGCAACGACGTCGAAACGGTGAGGTCTTTGAGGTGGTGGACAGTGCCTTCGCGTCGCACGGTGACGAGCCGGACTTCGGCCTTGCCGTACTGGTTCGTGCCCAGGGTGATGGCCACGGGCGATCAGCTCCCTCGATAGGTGGAATACGCGAACGGGCTCAGCAGCAACGGCACGTGGTGGTGCGCGGTCCCGTCGGCGATGCGGAAGGTCAGGGTGACTTCGGGGAAGAAGGACTCCGGGCCGAGGTGGGCGCCGGTGTCGAAGATCAGCCGGTACACCCCGGGTTCCAGGGTTTCCGGGCCGAGGTCGCGGATCCGGCCGTCGGCGTCGGTCCGCCCGTCGGCGACGGGTTCGCCCGCGCCGGTTTCGAGCCGGACCGGGACACCCGCCGCGGGGCGCCCCGCGGCGGTGTCGAGGATGTGGGTGGTCACCAGGCTCACGCCGTCACCGCCTTTTCCAGCCGCGACGCGGCGATCTTGACCAGCTCTTGACCGGCCACTTCGAGTTCCGTCTCGGGGTCGTTCGACAGCCGCGAACGCAGGTTTTCCAGCAGTTCGGCGCCGCTCCGGCCGCTCGCGTACACCAGGAAGACGTGCCCGAACGTCGCTTCGTACTCGGAGTTGGCCACCGCGAACTCACGCGCCGCGTCACCGTCCACACCGGACTGTTCCGATCGCGACCAGCCTGCCTCGGTACTCTCGCCGCTCGCTTTCTCTCCGATCCGGGGATGGGCGGCCATGGCCTGCCGCACCTCCTCGGGGCGTAAGGGGGCGAGTGCTTCGGACGCGGCGAGCAGGGCGGGCAGCGTGCCGAACGGTCGCCTGGCCAGCAGGGTTTCCACCCAGCGCTGGACGTCGAGGCAGGCGGTCAGCACCGGCCGGACGTCCTGTGCGGATGCCTGGTCGAACTCTCGAATGGTGAGCGGCACGGGAACCGACGGTACGGCGGCGGATCCACCGACGTCAACATTTTGTTGAAACAGCCCTTCAGGCTTGGTCGCGGTTGAGGTAGTTGTAGACCGTGAACCTGGTGACCCCCAGCGCCTCGGCGACCGTCGACACCGACTTGCGGAGGCCGAACGCGCCGCGTTCCTTGAGCAGTCGCACCGCGCGTTGCTTGGCGGCGCGATCGAGGGTGTCGAGTTTGCCGCCGAGTTCGCGTTCGACGTCGCCGATGAGCCGGGCAAGGGCGCTGTGCAGTTCGACGGCAGGCTCGCCGGAGTCGTCGCCGACCTGGCGGAGCTGGAGCGTCACGCGGGTCGCGCCGCCGTCGAGTGCCGCCCTGGCGATGGCGGGGAGCGCGTCGAGCAGGGCGTCGGCGTCGCCGCGGACGAGGGTGCCGAGCGGGCCGAAGTCGGTGGAAAGGCCCGCGCTCTCCGCTGTGTCGCGGGCTTTGACGGCATGCTCGGGAGGCGGACCCTCGCCGTGGAACGGTTCGCTGGTGAACTCGGCTTCTAACTGCACCAAGCGAAGGTAGCGCCGCTCGGGCTCATTGACGAGCACAGTGGCCGGAGTTAATGTCGGAGTGCGAAACCTCGATTCCACTGAGTGGAAATTGGAGGCTCTTATGGACTTGGTGATCAAGGCCGCCAGGGCGATTACCGCCGCCGGTGAAGTGCCCGCGACAGTCGGTATCGAAGGCGGCCGCATCGTCGTGGTGGAACCCGCCGGAGCCGTGCTGGACGGCGATCAGGTGCTCGAACTCGGCGAGGACGTCGTCCTGCTGCCGGGTCTCGTGGACACCCACGTGCACGTCAATGACCCCGGCCGTACCGAATGGGAGGGTTTCGCGTCGGCGACCCGCGCGGCCGCGGCAGGCGGGGTCACCACGATCGTGGACATGCCGCTGAACAGCCTGCCGCCGACGGTCGACGTCGCGGCGCTGGAGGTGAAGCGCAAGACCGCCGAAGGACGCGTGCACGTCGACGTCGGGTTCTGGGGCGGTGCGATCCCGGGCAATCTCGCGGATTTGCCTAAGCTGTACGAGGCAGGCGTGTTCGGGTTCAAGTCGTTCCTGCTGCATTCCGGCGTCGACGAGTTCCCGCCACTGGACGCGCGTGGGCTCGAAGAGGCGATGACCGAACTGCGCACCTTCGACGGCATGATCATCGTGCACGCGGAGGACTCCGACGCCATCGATCACGCACCCGACCCGCACGGAGAGAAGTACGACGACTTCCTGCGATCCCGCCCGCGTGGCGCGGAGAACGTCGCGATCGCGCAGGTCATCGAACTGGCCAGGCGGACCGGCGTACGTGCGCACATCCTGCATCTGTCCTCTTCGGACGCGTTGCCGATGGTCGCGAGCGCGCGGCGCGACGGCGTCCGGCTGACCGCCGAGACCTGCCCGCACTACCTGAGCTTCACCGCAGAGGAGATCGGCGACGGCGCCACGCAGTTCAAATGCTGCCCGCCGATCCGGGAGGCCCGCAACCGCGAACTGCTATGGCAGGGCCTCGCGGACGGCGTCATCGACTGCGTCGTGACCGACCATTCGCCGTGCACGCCCGAGCTGAAACGCTTCGACAGTGGCGATTTCGGGCTTGCCTGGGGTGGGATCGCCGGACTGCAACTCGGCCTGCCCGCGGTGTGGACACAGGCACGGCAGCGTGGTTTCGGGCTCGCCGACGTCGTCCGCTGGATGGCCGAACGTCCGGCCGTGCAGGCGGGGATGCGGCGCAAGGGTCATCTGGCGCCCGGCTACGACGCCGACTTCAGCGTGTTCGCGCCCGACGAGGCTTTCGTCGTCGACGTCGCGAAACTGAAGCACCGCAATCCCGTCAGTGCTTACCATGGCCGTCCGCTCGCCGGCGTCGTACGGAGTACCTGGTTGCGGGGCAAGGAGATCACCGGTGACGACCCGGCAGGCGTCCTGCTGACCCGGGGAGACTGCTGAGATGGAGGAGACCGTGAACGACCGTCCTGAGTGGACAGCCCGGCCCGACCTGGCTTCGCGCACCTTCGGCGGGACCGTGATGTGGGCGACGGACGAGTTGTTCGCCGAGAAGGAGAACCTGGTCAATCCCTGGGCACCCGCGCACCAGCCGGAGACCTTCGGCCCCAAGGGGCAGGTCTATGACGGCTGGGAGACCCGGAGGCATCGCGAACCCGGTGACGACCAGGCCGTCGTCCGGCTCGGCCTGGCGGGCGCGATCACCGGGGTCGTCGTCGACACCGCGTTCTTCAAAGGGAACTACCCACCGTTCGTCTCGGTCGAGGCGTGCGCCGTCGAGGGCTATCCGAGTGCGGCCGAACTGTCCGATGTGGACTGGGATGTGCTGGTGAAACGCGGCGGCGCCAAGGGACACGCGGAAAACTTCTTCGAGATCGGCGGGAGCAAGCGCTACACGCACGTCCGGCTGACCATGCATCCGGACGGCGGGGTGGCCCGGCTGCGGGTGCACGGCACGCCGATCCCGGACCCGGCCCTGCTCGACCCCGGCGCGCTCGACCTCGCGGCGCTGGAGAACGGTGCCGTGGTCACCGGCTGTAGCGATATGTTCTATTCCTCGCCCAACAACCTGTTCTCGCCCGGTTTGGCGGCACATCAGGCCGAAGGCTGGGAGACGGCGCGGCGCCGCGCCGACGGGAACGACTGGGTCACCGTCCGGCTCGCCGGTGCGGGCGTCGTCCGGTTCGCCGAACTGGACAACAGCAATCTCAAAGGCAACGCGCCGGGCTGGGCCGCGCTGAGCGGCCGAGACGGCGATGGCGAGTGGGTCGAGTTGCTGCCGAAGACGCGCCTGCAACCGGACACGCGGCACCGGTTCGCACTCGCTTCGGGGCCTGAAGTGACCGAAGTGCGTCTCGACATCTATCCCGACGGCGGCATGGCGCGTCTACGCCTCTTCGGCGCCCTGACCGATCGAGGCCGCGCTGACGTCGCTTCGCGCTTCGAAGCGTCACGCTCCTGACGCGATTAGTCCTCTAGTTGCGGTCCTTGCACGTGCAACTACCGCAACTAGAGGACTGAACGCGGGGGTCAGGGGCGGGCGCCCGGCCGGTTCAGGTAGGCGGAGAAGAGCGAAAGGACGATCCCGACCGAGAAGATCGCGGTGAGCCACCAAGCGCCGCTGATGGACAGGTTCCACACCAGGGCACCCGCCATGAGCAGTGCCATGACGATGTTCCTGAGCTGCAGCGGGGTCGGTTTGGCCATGCCGCCACTTTCTCACGCGTGAGAATTTTTCGAGGCGGCGGGCAACCCCAGGGGTGTGACATGCGTAACCGATGTGTCAACTTGTCACCCACGACTGGGGAGATCGACGTGCCAGCCGAAACCCGAAGAATCCCGCGGCGGGGCCTCGCGCTCGTCGCCGCGTGCCTGGCCGGGAGCGCCGTTTTCGCGGCAGCGCCCGCGCAGGCGACATCGCCCGAAACCGAGGCGCGGTCGCAGAACAAGCCGGTCGAGCTGCTCTCCGAGCGTACGGAGAACTCGGTCACTTTCGCCAATCCCGACGGTTCCCGCACCACGCAGGTGCACGGCGGGCCGGTCTATGTCCGCCGCGGCGGCGACTGGGTACCGGTCGACCTGACGCTCGTCAAGGGCGCGGACGGCCTGATCCGGCCGAAGGCGCATCCGCGTGACCTCGTGCTGGCCGGCGCGAGCGGCAAGAGCGGAGATCTCGCCACCGTGCGGAGCCGGGACGGTAAGGTCGCGCTGCAGTACCCGGGCGCGTTGCCCGAACCTGTCCTTGCCGGTGACGCCGCCACCTATCCGGAGGTCCAGCCCGGTGTCGACCTGCGGGTCAAGGCCACCCGGACCGGGTTCGAGCAGTTCTTCGTCGTCAAGCGGAAGCCCGATCACGCGCTGACGTTCGCCCTCCCGCTGCGGGCCACGGGGCTCACGCCTCGTACCGACGCGGACGGGAACACGCAGCTGGTCACGTCATCCGGCGCGGTCGTCGGCAGCGTGCCCGCCGCCGAGATGTGGGACTCGCGGGTCGACCAGCGCAGTGGCGACCCGGCCGCGAAGGTCAAGGTCGGGAAGGTGGTGACCGCGAAGGAACGCGGCACCCTCGGTCTGAACGTGACACCGGACGCGGAGTACTTCGCCGACCCGGCGCGTGCCTATCCCGTCACCGTCGACCCCGGCGTCTCGGTGTGGACGAACTTCGACACGTTCACGCAGTCGAACATCGCCACCACCGACCAATCGGGTGCCACCGAACTACGCGTCGGCACCTACGACGGCGGCGCCACGAAGGCCCGCTCGTACCTGCACTTCGACGTGTCGCAGTTCCGCGGCGCGCAAATCGATTCGGCCACGTTGTCGTTGTGGGGCAACCATTCCTACTCGTGCACGCCGCGTAACTGGGAGATCTGGGACACCTCGCCGGTCGGCACGGGCACCCGCTGGGCGAACCAGCCGGCGCCCGTCACCCGATGGGCGACGACGAACGCGACCCGCGGTTACAGCACGGCCTGCGCGGCCGACTGGGTCCGGACCCCGATCGGGAACCTGATCGGCGCCTGGGCCGGTGCGGGCGTCACGACCGGTTCGATGGTGCTGAAGGCGGAGAACGAGGCGGATTCGTCCGGCTGGAAGAAGTTCTCGTCGAGCGAGGGCGGCAAGTCGCCGTATATCGAGGTCACCTACCGGAACCAGCGGCCGAATCCCGCCGCCGGACACGACATCTCGGACCGCGTCGACGTCGGCGGCGTCACCCACACGAAGTCACTCACCCCGACGCTGCGCTTCACGCCGACGGACCCCGACGGCGGCAACGTCACCGCGGTCTTCTACGTCTACGAAGGCGAAACGCTGATCGGGGACTACTGGCAGTGGGACGTACCCTCCGGAACCCCGGCGACGTGGACGGTGCCGTCTGGTTTGCTGCGGGAAAACCACAGCTACCGGTTCCGGGCCACCACGTTCGACCCGGGCGGGGAGTTCGGGGACGACGCCTGGGTCTCGCTGCAAGCGGTGTCGAGCGGCCTCTACGCCGACGTCGCCGCGTGCGGCTGGAACAACGGGACCAAGGTGCAGCAGTGGCCGTCCAACGGCGCGGACTGCCAGAAGTTCTTCCCGTGGGGCACCGGTGACGGCTACTACCAGTTCCGCGCGAAGCATTCCGGGCAGGTGCTCGACAACACCGGCTGCAGTACGGCCAGCGGGAACCCGGTGACCACTTACGACCGGGTCGCGGGCGCGTGCCAGAAGTGGACGATCGAACCGCAGGGCATCGGTCCCGGCGTCTACCGGTTCGCCGTCCAGAACGCGGGCAAACTGCTGGACCAGGGCTGCACCGCGACCCAGGGTGCGCCACTGTTCATCTGGGACCGGATCCCCGGTCGCGGTTGCCAGAACTGGCGGATGCCGGTGTCCCCGGCGAACGGCGTCACCGTGCAGTGGCTGCCGTTCACCGTGAACACGGCGGCCTAGGGCCAGACACGCCCTACTAGATGGTTGATTCCGTGTTAGGAGGCTGGGCCATTCCAACCAGGGGGTCTTGACTAGTTACCCTCATTGCCACTCACGACTCCCTGGACCGACTCGCTCGCGGGGGTGTCGCGAAGGGCACTCACGACCCCACGTGACCCAAGGGTAGTCGCGATGTCTTCAAGGCCCCCTTTGAGACGTTGATCGTCTCAAGGGGGGCCTTCAGGACATGCCCGCGACCAAGGGGCGGCTGCCAGGTATGGGTCCGGGTGGTCGCGGACGGCAAGATTCCGTGAAAATCACGTGAAGCTCAGCGAAGCACTGTAGCTGCCGTATGTCACGACCGTGGCTCGCACCGAAGGGGCGTGGCGATACGGTCAATCGGACAATTCGGCACAACTGGTGTCCCTATATGGACAGTCAAGGGAAGGGTTCCTTCGCGGGGTTGCACTCACGCGATCTTCACGGAATCACTCATCTAAGGGGCGGACTGGCGTCGTGAGCTGATCACGCCGGTGTTGAAACCGGCGAGGTGGAGCCCACCGGCGAACCGGGCGTGCTCGATCTTGACGCAGCGGTTCATCACGACGTCCAGCCCGGCCTCCTCGGCACTGTCGGCGACAGGCTCGTGCCACAGGCCCAGCTGCAACCAGAGCGTGCGCGCTCCGGCTTTGACGACCTCCTCGGCGACGCCGGGGAGGTCGTCGTGCTTGCGGAACACGCTGACCAGGTCGACCTCGCCGGGCACGTCGGCCAGCGACGGATACACCGGACGGCCGAGGAGTTCGTCCAGCCGAGGGTTCACGAAGTTGACCTGGTACTTGCTGGACGAAAGCAGGTACGTCGCGACGAAGAAACTCGGCCGCGACGGGTTGTTCGAGGCGCCGACGATGGTCACCGACTTCGTGCGCCCGAGGATCGCGCGGCGCTCCACCGCGCCGACGTCGTGACTCATCCGGCCACCGCCTTGCCGAGTGCCTGATCGAGGTCCCACAGGATGTCGTCGATGTCCTCCAGGCCGATCGACAGGCGGATCAGGTCCGCGCCGACACCTGCCGCACGCAGCTGGTCGTCCGAAAGCTGCTGATGGGTGGTCGACGCCGGATGGATGACCAGCGTCCGCGCGTCCCCGACGTTCGCCAGATGCGACAGGAGTTCCACGGAGTTCACGAACGTCTCGCCCGCCGCGCGCCCGCCGTCGACGCCGAAGGAGAACACCGCGCCCGGCCCGGCGGGCAGGTACTTCTCCGCCCGGTCGTGATGCGGGTGATCGGGCAGGCCCGCGTAGTTCACCCAGGCCACCCTGCTGTCGGCGGCGAGGTACTCCGCGACGGCTCGCGCGTTGGCGACATGGGCGTCCATCCGCTGCGGGAGCGTCTCGACCCCTTGCAGCAGAAGGAAAGCCGAATGCGGCGAGAGCACAGCGCCGATGTCACGTAACTGCTCGGCCCGAAGCCGCGTGCAGAAGGCGTACTCGCCGAAGTTCTCCCAGTACTTCAGGCCGCCGTAGCTTTCGACGGCCTCGGTCATCCGGGGGAACTTCCCGTTGCCCCAGTCGAATTTCCCGGACTCGACGACGATCCCGCCGAGCGTGGTCCCGTGCCCGCCGAGGAATTTGGTCGCCGAGTGCGAGACGATGTCCGCGCCGTGCTCGATCGGGCGGCACAGGTACGGCGTCGCGAGAGTGGCGTCGACGACCAGCGGGATGTCGTGGGCGTGCGCGAGGTCCGCCAGCCCGGCGATATCCGCGATGGCGCCGCCGGGGTTGCCGATGACCTCGGTGAAGACGAGCTTCGTCCGGTCGGTGATCGCGGCCGCGTAGTCCTCGATGCGGTCTCCGCTGACGAAGGTGGTCTCGATCCCGAAGCGGCGCAGCGTGCCGGTGAGCTGGGTGACCGTCCCGCCGTAGAGCCCGCCCGCGGACACGATGTGGTCGCCCGCCTCGGCCAGCGCGGAGAAGGTCAGGAACTCGGCAGCCTGGCCGCTGCCGGTGGCGACCCCGCCGATCGCGCCTTCGAGGCTGGCCAAGCGTTCCTCGAAGGCCGCGACCGTCGGGTTGCCGATGCGGCTGTAGATGTTCCCGTACTTCTGCAGCGCGAACAGGTTCGCCGCGTCGGCCGCGTCCTCGAAGACGAAGCTCGTGGTCTGGTAGATGGGCACGGCGCGGGCGCCGGTCGCCGGGTCGGGCGTCCCGCCCGCGTGCAGGGCGCGGGTGCGGAAGCCCCAGGTGCGTTCACTCATCGGGCTCGACGCTACCGCGGGTCCCACCCCGTGACCATCGTTCCCAGCCCGTGACCCCGCCCCACTGAACGCGAGGGTCTAGCCGAGCGCGGCACGGAGGCGGCGGTCCCGTTCCTCCGGGGTTTGCCGGGGGCAACTGGCGCACTTCGGGTTTCCGGCTTCGTAGATGAGACAGCAGGAAGCCCGGCGCACGACGGTGTTCCGCCCGACCAGGGAGAACCTCGGCTCCGGCAGCCCGAGCCCGATCGCGGCCACGAGCGGCCCCGCCAGCGCGACCGCTCGTTCGGTGTCGCCGGTCCAGAGCAGGCGGTTGCCGATCGAATCCGTCGCGATCGCACCCAGCGCACGCGGATTCGCGCCGGTGACGTCGGCGATCGTGGCGATCGCGGTGCCGAGTGCCCCGGCGAACGCCTCGCCGAGTTCGGGCAGGCCACCGGAGAGGACCCGTGACGAACTGGCGCCCCGGAAGCGCCCGTCCGGGACGAGATCGATGGTGACGGCGTCGAGCGACGGATCCAGCGGCTCACCCCGCACGAGCGACTCGACGGAGGGCGCGACGAGCACCGACGACAGCGAGTACCACCAGATCGTGCCGAGTACCTCGGGCCGCGAGCAGCCGTAGAGCTTCGCGGCGCCGCCGACGCGGGCGCTGACCCATGCCGCGTCGGCGAGCAGGGTGGCGGACACCTCCATCAGGGCACCGGCCGATAGAGCGTGACGCTGAACGACGTGGTGACGTCCACCGATCCGGTGATCGCGTCGAGCCGTTCGCGACGTCCGTCGCGGTGGAGGTGGTGCGCGCTCGGGCCCATCTCGACGACCTGGCGGATCTGCGCGGCCGACAACGTCATCTCCCGGGTGACCTCGCGCCGCTCCACCCGGCTGAAGCGCTCGCCGAGGGTCTCCTCCAGCCGCGCGTCCTTGCTCTCGTCCACGGAGATCACCAGGTCACCCAGTTCCCGCAGGTGTCCGGGATTCGGCGTCGCGACGACCAGGAGCCCGTCCGCGGCCAGCACCCGGTGGAACTGCGGGGCGTTGCGGGGCGCGAAGACGTTGAGGATCAGCGACGTACACGAATCGGCCACCGGCCAGGGTTCCCACAGATTCCACACGGCCGCGCCCGCACGCGGGTGGGCGCGAGCGGCCCGGCGCAGGGCGACGGCGGAGACGTCGAGCGCCAGTCCGTACGCGCCGGGGACGGCGTCCAGTGCGTGCGCGAGGTAGTACCCCGTGCCCGCGCCGGCGTCGACGATCAGCCCGTCGTGTACGTGTTCCGAAGCGACCTTCGCGAGTTCGTCCGCGAGAGGCAGATAAGCACCCGAAGAAAGCAGGTCGACGCGGGCCGCGACCATCGGCGCGGTGTCCGCCGTGCCGGCCGGGATCCGCGCGTGCAGAAGATTGACGTAACCCTGCTTCGCTACGTCGAACGAGTGGCCGCGCTCGCAACGCACCGTACGCTCGATCAACCCGACCGGGTCACCGCAGACAGAGCACCGCAGCGACCGCACGATCTCCGGTGGCAGTGGGTCATTGCCGCGCTCTCGACTGGTCATGGACCTATTCGACCACGACGTTTCGCAACCGGACAGAACGCACCGGGTATCCGGAAACCTGGACGTAACAACGCCGCACCGACAGTTCACGCGGGTGAAACCTGAATCGCCGTCCGAGGAAACACCCCGGTCCAAAAATTCCTGCGCAGTACACCCCAGGCACGGGAGGAAGATTGTGCTGAACGCAGGAGACACCGCATGGGTACTGGCCAGCGCCGCGCTGGTCATGCTCATGACACCGGGACTGGCGTTCTTCTACGGCGGCATGGTCCGCGCGAAGAGCGTCTTGAACATGTTGATGATGAACTTCATCGCGCTGGCCGTCGTAGGAGTCCTTTGGACGCTGTACGGCTTCACCCTGTCGTTCGGCAACGACATCGGCGGAGGTCTGCTCGGTAACCTCGATTTCGCCGGTCTCTCGGACCTCTCCGGCAAACTCGCCGGGTTCGCGACCGCCGCGACCGGCACCGCGCCCGAGGTCGCCTGGCCGGGCGCGGACGGGCTGCCGCTGTTCGCCTTCGTGATGTTCCAGCTGATGTTCGCGATCATCACCCCCGCGCTGATCTCCGGTGCCATCGCCGACCGCGTCAAGTTCTGGGGCTGGACGCTGTTCGTCGCCATCTGGGTGACCATCGTGTACTTCCCGGTGGCGCACTGGGTGTTCTCGTTCAACGGTTTCATCGGCGCCGACGCGGTCGGCGGCTGGATCGCCAACCAGCTCAAGGCACTCGACTTCGCGGGCGGGACGGCGGTCCACATCAACGCCGGTGCCGCGGGTCTCGCCTTGGCGATCGTGCTCGGCAAACGCAAGGGCTGGCCGAAGAACACCGGACGCCCGCACAACGTCCCGTTCGTGCTGCTGGGTGCCGCGCTCCTGTGGTTCGGCTGGTACGGCTTCAACGCCGGTTCGGCGCTGGCCGCCAACGATCTAGCCGCGGTGGCGTTCACCAACACCACCGTCGCGACCGCGGCCGCGGTACTCGGCTGG
Organism: Amycolatopsis sp. NPDC051071; assembly: GCF_040682875.1. Lineage (NCBI taxonomy): Bacteria > Bacillati > Actinomycetota > Actinomycetes > Pseudonocardiales > Pseudonocardiaceae > Amycolatopsis > Amycolatopsis sp. NPDC051071. Next base: position 12,106 of record NZ_JBFBBY010000104.1, read on the forward strand.
CTGCTCATCGAACAGGTCAAGGTCGGCAAGCCGACCACCCTGGGCGCCGCTTCCGGTGCCGTCGCCGGTCTGGTCGCGATCACCCCGGCCGCCGGGTTCGTGAGCCCGCTGGGCGCGATCGCCATCGGTCTCATCGCCGGTGTCCTGTGCGCCCTGGCGATCAGCCTCAAGTTCCGCTTCGGTTTCGACGACTCCCTCGACGTCGTCGGCGTCCACCTCGTCGGTGGTCTCGTCGGTACGCTGCTCATCGGTTTCTTCGCCACCACCAGCGTGAACTCGCTCGGCGTCGACGGCCTCTTCTACGGCGGCGGCCTCGGCCAGCTTGGCAAGCAGGCGCTCGCGGCGGGCGCTGTCCTCGTCTACTCGTTCGTGCTCACCTTCCTCATCGGCTGGGTGATCAAGAAGCTCGGCGGGTTCCGCGTCAGTGCGGAGGACGAGGTCAGTGGTATCGATGAGGCCCAGCACGCGGAGAGCGCGTACGACTTCACCGGTTCGGGCGGCGGTGGCCTCGGCAAGCCGACGACCATCCCGGTCAAGGCGCCCACCGGCGCGGCCACGAAACTCGAGGAGAGCAAGGCATGAAGCTGATCACCGCGATCGTCAAGCCGTTCACGCTCGACGACGTCCGCTCCGCGCTGGAACAGCTGGGCGTGCTCGGCATGACGGTCAGCGAGGTGCAGGGTTACGGCAGGCAGAAGGGGCACACCGAGGTCTACCGGGGTGCCGAGTACTCCGTGGACTTCGTGGCGAAGCTGAAGGTCGAGGTCGTCACCGACGACGGAGGCGTGGAAAAGGTCCTCGACGCGATCACCACGGCCGCCCACACCGGCAAGATCGGCGACGGCAAGATCTGGGTGACGCCGGTCGAGACGGTGATCCGGGTACGAACCGGCGAACGCGGCTCGGACGCGCTATAGGCGTCACGGATGGCCGACGGGGGTGAACTGGTCAAAGCCACCGAGCGACTGCTCGAGGGCAGGCACGGGAGGCTGGGTGCCGCCGCGTTGCGGGCGGCACTGGTCGACCTCTACGAATTCTGGCTGGGCAAGGGCGCCGCGGCGGCCGGTGTCGACACCGCTGAACCCGGTGTCGCCCTGGCCGCCGTCGGTGGCCTCGGGCGCCGCGAACTGGTGCCCTTCTCCGACCTCGACCTGCTGTTGCTGCACAACGGCGACTCCCGTGTCGGCGAGATCGCCGACGCGATCTGGTACCCGTTGTGGGACGCCAAGATCGGCCTCGACCACTCGGTCCGCACGCCGGGTGAGGCGCTGAAGGTGGCGTCCGAGGACCTGCGGACCGCGATGGGGCTGCTCGACATCCGCCCGATCGCCGGTGACGCCGAGATCACCGCCAGGCTGGCGGACGCGGCGCGGGACCAGTGGCGGCGGACGGCAAGGAAACGGGTCGGCGAGCTGGCGGACGCGGTGCGTCAGCGGTGGGCCCGCAGTGGTGAGATCGCGCAATCCGCCGAGCCGGATCTCAAACACGGCAGGGGCGGGCTCCGGGACTTCGCCGTCCTGGAAGCACTCGCCGCGGCGCAACTGACCGCGAGACCGGGTGAAGAACTTTTGGCGGCCAAGGGTTTGCTCCTCGACGTCCGTACCGAACTACGCCGGGAACTGCGCCGCGAACGCGACGTCCTCAGCGCTCCGGAAGCCGAGACGGTGGCGGGCGAACTCGGCTTCGGCGACCGGTTCACCTTGGCGCGCAAGCTTTCCGGCGCCGGGCGGGCGATCGCCTACGCGGTCGACGTCGCGCTCCGGTCCACTGTGGAGCCGCCGAAGACGCGGTTCGGGCGCCGCCCGGTGCGGACGCCGCTCGACGAAGGTGTCGTCCTGCACGGGAACGAGGTCGCGCTGGCGCGGGACGCGGTGCCTGCCAAGGATCCGGCGTTGCTGCTGCGGGTCGCCGCGGCGTCGGCCCGGATCCGGCGGCCCATCGCGCACGGGACCTTGCGGGCACTCGCCGAAACCGCACCGGAACTGCGTGCCCCCTGGCCCGCCGACGCACTCAAGGCGCTGGTGGAACTGCTCGGCGCGGGTGACGGCCTTGTCGACGCCGTCGAGGCGCTCGACCGGACGGGCCTGTGGGCGCGGCTGTTCCCCGAATGGGGTGCGGTACGGGATCTCCCGCCGAGGTCGCCGGTGCATTCGTGGACCGTCGACCGGCATCTCGTGCGGGCCGCGGTGGAGGCGTCGAAACTGACGACCACCGTTTCCCGGCCGGACCTGCTGCTGATCGGCGCGCTGCTGCACGACATCGGCAAGGGCCGCGACGCGGACCACTCCGAACTCGGCGCGAAAATCAGTGCCCAGGTGGCGGCGCGGCTCGGGCTGCCGGAAGCCGACGTGGCGCTGGTGGCGGCGATGGTGCGGCACCATCTGCTGCTGCCGCATACCGCGACGCGCCGGGACCTCAGCGACCCGGCCACGATCCAGCGCGTCACGAAGACACTGGACGAGAACCTGGTCCTGCTGGAGTTGCTGCACGCACTGACCACGGCCGATTCACTGGCCACCGGACCGGGGGTGTGGACGGACTGGAAGGCCCGGCTGCTCGCCGAACTCGTGTCCGGTTGCGAGGAGGTGTCGCACGGCAAGGGTTTCGTGCCGCCGGAGCCGATGGGTGCCGAACAACGGGAACTCGTCGCCGAAGCCGTCGCTTCCGGGCGCGGCGAGGTGCGGATCACCGCCGCGGGCAAGATCGTGACCGTGGTGCTCGCGGTCCCGGCCCGCGCCGAACTGCTCGCGCCCGCCGCGGGCGTACTCGCGCTGAACTCCTTGGAGGTCCACGCGGCGGTCCTGCGCGGGCACGACGGGGGACGGGCGGGCGTGTTCACGGCGTCGCCGAAGTTCGGCTCTCTGCCGGACGTCACGCTGCTGCGTGAGCAGTTCGCGCGGGCGGTCGCCGGCACCTTGCCGCTCACCCAGCGGCTCGCGGCGAAGGAACGGGACTACGGCTCAGGAGTGGCGCCCGCGGCCGGGGCGAAGGTGATCTGGTTCGACGACGAGACCAGCGGACAGGACACGGTGGTGGTCGAACTACGGGCCGCGAACCGGATCGGCCTGCTGTTCCGGGTCGCGGGCGCGCTGCGGCGATGCGAGGCCGAGGTGCGCTGGGCGAAGGTGGCCACGCTCGGCGGCGCGGTCGTCGACTCGTTCGCCGTCGCGCCGCGTACCGGCCGGGTCGACACGGCCTGGCGGTCGAAAATCGAGGCGGCGCTGCTGGCCGCCTCTTCCTGAAGATCGTTTGACGCCGTGCTCGCCCGGGTAGGGGACGACCATGGCCGCTCCCGTACTGCTCGCGCTGGGATCCGCCCTTTCGTATGGATTCGTCGACTTCGCCGGCGGGATGCTGGCGCGGCGAGCGGTCTTCACCGCCGTCGCGTTCGCGTGCCAGGCGGGCGGCTTCGTGTTCATGATCGGTGTGGTCCTGATACTGCCGTCCGCGTCCCCGTCCATGGCGGATCTCTGGTGGGGCGCCGCGTCCGGTGTCGGAACCGGTGTCGGAATGGTCTTCCTGTACCGGGGGATGGTGCGCGGTGCGATGAGCGTCGTGGTGCCTGTCAGCGCTGTCGGAAGCGTGACGTTGCCGGTGCTCGCCGGGGTGCTGCTGTTCGGTGAGCGTCCCTCGGCGGTGGCCTGGGGCGGGATCGCGGTGGCGATCTCGGCGCTGTGGGCGGTTTCGCGCTCCGGACCTGGCGAAGGCACTGGCCCGACGCCGCACACCCGCGACGCGCTGATCGCCAGTTGCGGCTTCGCCGTCCAATACCTCGCGCTCGCCCAAGCGGCGCCGGAAGCCGGGCTCTGGCCGGTCGTCGCGAGCAGATTCGCCGCGACGCTGACGGTCCTGCCGATGGCGTTGACGACGGGGAACGGCGTCCGGCTGTCGCCGAGGCATACCGTCTACGCGGTGCTGATCGGCTCTCTCGCGGCGCTCTCTCTGCTGTTGTACATGCTTGCCACGCAACGGGGACTGACCGCGATCGCGGTCGTGCTGTCGTCCTTCTATCCGGTCGTTCCGGTGGTACTGGGCATTGTGGCGTTGCGTGAACGGCCGTCGCGGACGCAGGCGGCCGGACTCGCCGGAGCGGCGGCGGCGGTGGTTCTGCTCGCCTTCGGCTGACTTGGACCGGGGTGTCGCGTGGGTCGCGGACGGTAGCGATGGCAGGATGTGCGCGGTCGAGTTCCGAAAGATCACCGAGGGCGGTGAGCGCGTGCCGAACCCACCCGGACCACAGCGGCTCACGTTGCCGCCGACCGTCGTCGCCTCCCACCTCGAGAGCTGCGCCGGCGAACTGGCCACCTCGCTGACCGCGTCCGGCACCGCCGCGACCGTGCCCGAACTCCTCCAGGTGGTCGAACACCTCATCGCGGGCCAGCACGCTTTGGCCGTCGCGCTGGAAGGCCTCGCCGTCCGGGTCGGCGGGGCCGGTGACGGTGCGTTGGCCGCCGCTCCGGAAGTCGACGTCGGCGTCGTCACGGAAGTACTCCGAGCGGCCGCCACCGCTGTCGGCTGTTCGGCCGAAGCACTCGCCGAATCACTTCCGTCATTCGAATGTGTGAGCGAATCAGTCGCCCCTGACACCCGTTTGTAGCTGTCCCGCCACTTCGGCGCGTGGATACGCTGAACAGGCGGAGGTGGGTCATGCGGGCGGTGTGGAAAGGCACGATCGGTTTCGGTACCTACGCCATTCCGGTGAAGGCGTACAGCGCGACCGAAGAGCACAACATCCCCCTCCACCAGGTGCATGAGCCGGACGGCGGCCGGGTGCGGGTGAAGTGGGTCTGCGAGGTCGACGGCGCCGAGGTGCCTGCCGCCGAGATCGCCAAGGGACATCCGGTCCCGGGCGGCGACGTCGTCCTGCTGACCGGCGGTGACTTCGCGTCGCTGCTCGCGCCGACCACCCAGTCGATGGACGTCGTCGGCTTCACTCCGGCCGAGCAGGTCGACTCGATGTACTTCGCGCGCAGCTACTTCCTCGAACCGGAACCGTCGGGCACCAAGCCGTACGTGCTCCTGAGCGAGGCACTGCAGCAGTCCGGGCGGATCGCGATCGTGAAGGTGACACTGCGGCAGCGGGAGACACTGGCCGCGCTGCGTGTGCGAGACCAGGTGCTCATCCTCGAAACGATGCTCTGGCCCGACGAGATCCGGCGGCCCGACTTCCCGTTCCTGCACGAGGACGTCGACCTGCGGCGCGGGGAACTGCGGAACGCGGTCTCGCTGATCGAAGACCTCACACAGGACTTCGAGCCTTCGCGGTACACCGATCACTACCGGGACGCGCTGGAAGCACTCATCCAGGCGAAGATCGACGGTGACGAGGTCCTCCAGCCGACCGCCGCCGAGCAGGCCGAAGGCGTGACGCGGCTGCTGGCGGCGTTGCAGCAGAGCGCCGTCGAGGCCGACGATGCCGCCGTCACTCGTGCGAAGGCCGCCACCGGTAAGGCGCGAGAGGCGCGTACGCGGGCGAAGAAGGCTTCGGCCAAGCCCCGTGCGAAGACCAGTTGAGTAGTCCTACTCAGGGATAGTTGAGGGTCTTCACGCTGCCGTGACCCCACGGTGACCGGGCAAGGTTATCCCATCGCGCGGAGAGAGCGCGGGAGGAGAATCGCCTGGTACTGGGGGTCCGGCGAGCCGACATCCCGCGAAGCTCGCCAAGTGCTTACGGTCGGCTCGCGGGGAGGCGAGTCTTCCGTAGGGGCTCCGATACCGGCTTGCGAGGGGCGGCCGGTCTCGGAGCCGGTGTTTTTTGCGCTAAGAAGTACGGCTATGGACGAGGCCTGGACGGCATGCGAGCTCGAAGACTGCCGGGGCGTGCGCATCGAGGACTTCGACCGCTGCCTCGACCATCTCGAACCCGCGCGGCAGGACGAGTACTTCGCCGGTCTCTCGCTCGGCGCGGAAGTCGACCTCCGGGGGACCGAACTCTCGCGGACCCTGGTCGAGCGGCTCGTTGACGCGGTGGGGAGCATCGACGGCCGCCGCGCGGAGTTCGGCCGCGCGGAGTTCGCCGGGACGATATTCCGTGAATTCGCGGACTTCGGGGGCGTGACCTTCTTCGATGGGAATTTCGAAGGTGCCGGTTTCGAGGACGGCGTCAACTTCGGCAAAGCGGATTTCCGTGGTATTGCTTCGTTCCTCGGCAGCCGGTTCGAAGGACGGGCGACGTTCGAGAGCGTCATTTTCGAGGAGATCACCTTCGAGGGCGCGAACTTCGCGGGCGAAACCAGGTTCGACCGGGCGACGTTCAAGGGTGGCGACTTCACGAACACGCGGTTCGACGGGCGCGTCTCCTTCGAGAAGGTGAAGTTCGAGGGTGACGTGTCGTTTTCCCAAGGGTTCCCGGATGACGTTTCATTCGACGAAGCGGAGTTCGCGGGCGAAGCCGGTTTCGGCCTGGTGCGTTTCGACGGCCGCTCCACGTTCGTCAAGGCCAAATTCGCCGCGGCCGCGACGTTCGGCGGTGCCACGTTCGATGACTACGCGTGGTTCGACGATGCGCGATTCGACGGAGAAGCGACGTTCGAGAACGTGAGGTTCTCCTCGGAAGTCAGTTTCGAGGGAGCCGTCTTCACCGTGGCCGAGCGCTTCGGGCCCGTCACCGCCGGAAGGCTGATCTTCGGGCGGGCGACCTTCCGCAGACGGATGCTCATCGACGCCGGATCGCCGGTGGTGGACTGTACGCATACGAGGTTCGAGGAAGGGGTCACGCTCAGCTTGGGGCGGTACTCGTCGGCGGATTTGGCGCGGACGATCTTCGGCAAGGCTTCGACGGTCATCGGGGCTTCCGTGGCGTCCGTCGGGGGAACGGATGTCGCCGATCTCGTGTTCACCGACGTCGGCCTGGTGGACTGCCGTTTCGCCGGTGCGCACCATCTCGACAAGCTGCGGCTGGAAGGTGACTGCAGGTTCGGCACGGACCGGAAACGCCAGATGCTCGCCGAGGAACGAGCCTGGCGCGCCGACCGGGACGCGCCGGTCGGCCCCCGCCGCATCGGCGACCTCTACCGCCAGCTCCGCAAGGCACAGGAAGACAGCAAGAACGAACCCGGCGCCGCCGACTTCTACTACGGCGAGATGGAGATGCGCCGCCACAGCAAGGCGACGCCGTGGTCCGAGCGGGTCATCCTCCATCTCTACTGGCTCGTCTCCGGCTACGGCCTTCGCGCCCTTAGAGCCCTCGCGACCTTCGCCGTCCTCGTCGCGGTGGTCACCGTCGCCTTCACCGCAGCGGGCTTCAAGGGCAGCGCAGCCTTCGGAGACACCCTCATCTATGTCGCCCAGAGCACTGTTTCGCTGGAAACGAAACTCACCTCGCTCCCGAAGGAGTTGACGCCCTTCGGCGAGGTCATGCGGCTGGTCATGCGCGTTCTCGGGCCGTTGCTGCTGGGCCTGGCGCTGCTGGCCGTCCGCAACCGCGTCAAACGCTGACTTCGAACACCGACTACCCTGGAAAGCCGCCGGTCCGTACCGGCTCGCCACAACGACCCAGCTGGAGCGTGCACACCCGTGTTCGACACCCTCTCCGATCGGCTCACGTCCGCCCTGCAGACCCTGTCGCGCAAGGGCAGGCTCTCCGACGCCGACATCGACGCCACCGCGCGCGAGATCCGTATCGCGCTGCTCGAAGCGGACGTCGCGCTCGCCGTGGTCAAGGACTTCATCGCCAGGATCAAGGAGCGCGCCAAGGGCGCCGAGGTGCACGGCGCGCTGAACCCGGCGCAGCAGGTCATCAAGATCGTCAACGAGGAACTCGTCACCATCCTCGGCGGCGAGACCAGGCGGCTCACCTTCGCGAAGAACCCGCCGACGGTCATCATGCTCGCGGGTCTGCAGGGTGCCGGTAAGACCACACTCGCGGGCAAGCTCGCGATGTGGCTGAAGAAGCAGGGCCACGCGCCGATGCTGGTCGCCTGTGACCTCCAGCGTCCCAACGCCGTCACGCAGCTGCAGGTCGTCGGTGAGCGGGCCGGGGTCGCGGTCTTCGCTCCCGAGCCCGGTAACGGCGTCGGTGACCCGGTCGACGTCGCCCGCCGTGCGATCGACGAGGCCAAACGCGCCCAGCACGACATCGTCGTTGTCGACACCGCCGGCCGCCTCGGCGTCGACGAAGAGCTGATGAAGCAGGCCGCGGACATCCGCGACGCCGTTTCCCCGGACGAGACACTGTTCGTCGTCGACGCGATGATCGGTCAGGACGCGGTCACCACGGCCGAGGCGTTCCGCGACGGCGTCGGCTTCAGCGGTGTCGTGCTCACGAAGCTCGACGGTGACGCCCGCGGTGGTGCCGCGCTGTCGGTCCGCCAGGTCACCGGTCAGCCGATCCTGTTCGCTTCGAACGGTGAGAAGCTCGAGGACTTCGACCTCTTCCACCCGGACCGGATGGCCAGCCGGATCCTCGGCATGGGCGACATGCTCAGCCTCATCGAGCAGGCCGAGCAGCATTTCGACCAGGAGAAGGCCGAGCAGACAGCCGCGAAACTCGGCAGCGGCCAGCTCACCCTGGAGGACTTCCTCGAGCAGATGCTCGCGGTCCGCAAGATGGGCCCGATCGGCAACCTGCTCGGCATGCTGCCCGGAGCCGGGCAGATGAAGGATCAGCTCGCGCAGGTCGACGACAAGCAGCTCGACAAACTGCAGGCGATCATCCGCGGGATGACCCCGGCCGAGCGGGACGACCCGAAGATCATCAACGCCTCGCGTCGGATCCGGATCTCGAAGGGCTCGGGCGTCGCCATCCGCGACGTCAACGAACTGGTCAACCGGTTCTTCGAGGCACGCAAGATGATGGCGCAGATGGCTGGCCGCTTCGGCTTCGGCGGCGCGGGTGGCGGCAGCAAGAACCGCAAGGGCAAGAAGGGGAAGAAGGGCAAGGGGCGCGGCCCCACGCAGCCCAAGGTCCGCGGTGGCTTCCCCGGCGGCATGCCGATGCTGCCCCCGGGCGGAATGCCCGGCGGACAGGGTGGGCCAGGCGGGATGCCGGACCTCTCCCAGCTCGGCGGGATGAACGACGTACCCGGGTTCGACCCGAAGAAGTTCAAGTTCCCGAAGGAAAAGTAGCCATGGGGGCGCTGCGTCTGGCGGGGGTCGTCCTGCCGGACGGTGAGCACCGCGAGCTGTGGATCACCGGCGGCCGGATCAGCACCGAACCGGTCGCCGGAGCGGAAACCGTTGTCCGGGAAGGCTTTCTCGTACCCGGGCTGGTCGACGCGCATTGTCATCCCGGGATCGGGGCCGGCGGCGCGACCACCCTCGAAGAGGCCACCGAGCAGGCGATCACCGACCGCGACGCCGGGACGCTGCTGATCCGCGACTGCGGGCTGCCGATCGACGTCCGGCCACTGCAGGCACGCGCCGATCTGCCGCGCATCATCCGGGCCGGACGGCATCTCGCGCTGCGCAAGCGCTACATCCCCGGGCTCGGCATCGAACTCGAAGACCCTTCCGAGCTGCCGAAGGCGGTCGCCGAGCAGGCCCGCGACGGCGACGGCTGGGTCAAGCTCGTCGGTGACTGGATCGACCGCGGCGCCGGGGATCTCGCGCCGCTGTGGCCGGACGACGTGCTCGCCGAGGCCGTCGCGGTCGCGCACGCCGAGGGCGCCAAGGTGACCGCGCACGTCTTCGGGCAGGCCGCGCTGCCCGGGTTGATCGACGCCGGCATCGACTGCCTCGAACACGGCACGGAACTCCTCCCCGACCAGCTGGGCGTGCTCGCCGACCGCGGGATCGCGCTCGTGCCGACCCTGATCAACATCGAGAACTTCCCCGGGATCGCCGACAAGGCAGGCAAATACCCCCGGTACGCCGACCACATGCGGGCCCTGCACGCCGGTGTCGGCGAGATGGTCTCGACGGCGATCGAGGCGGGCGTCCCGGTGTACGCGGGGAGCGACGCGGGCGGCATGGTCGAGCACGGCAGGCTCGTCGACGAGATCGAGGCCCTGCACAAGGCGGGGATGTCCGCCGAGCAGGCGCTGGCGTCGGCTTCCTGGGCGGCGCGCGAGTGGCTGGGCGTGCCGGGGATCGTCGACGGCGCTTCCGCCGACCTGCTGGTGTACCCGGTGGATCCGCGGGAAGACCTCGCCGCGTTGCGGCATCCGAGCCACCTCGTCCTTCGCGGCGAGGTTTTCGCCTGACCCGCCGCCGACCGTGACCGGAGTGGCACTTAGCGTGGAGGCGTGGTGGACGACGGGCAGGCCCGTGAGCGACTCGTGCTCGGAGCGCACTGGGGATTCGTAGCGTTCTTCGCGGGCATCGCCGGGTACCACCTCGTCACGCTCGTCATGAGCTTCGCGATGTCGGGCCGCTTCGGCGGTTACGACCCGCTGGAACTCCGTGACGTCGGCCCGCTGCTGATCCTCGCGTTCCTCCCGACCCTGGTGCTCGGTCTCGGCCCCGTGGCCGGTTCCCGGGTCTGGGGCCAGGGCCTCCGGGCGGACTTCGGTCTCCGTCCCACCTGGCGCGACGTCCGGATCGGGCTCGCCTGCGGGGCGGCCGCGCTCGGAGCGGGCTATCTCCTCAACCTGCTCCTGCTGGCCGTCTACGGGACCGACAGCGCCGACAGGTCCATCGACGACTTCTCGCCAAGCCCGATCACCGAACTGTCGGGGACCGCCGAGGGGGACACCGTCTGGCTGGTGGTGGCCGCGGCCATCGTCGTCTTCGCCGCCCCGGTCACCGAGGAACTGCTGTTCCGCGGCACGCTCTGGAACGCGATGGGCTACCACCGCCTGCCCTCATGGGTGATCCTGCTGGTGACCGCGCTGGTGTTCGCCCAGCTGCACGGCGAGGCCGCGCGCACGATCGCGTTGTTCGGCCAGGGGATCGCCATCGGGCTGGCGCGCTATCTTTCCGGCCGGGTGAGCGCGGCCGTGATCGCGCACGCGGCCAACAACCTCCCACCGGCTGTATTGCTCTTCGCGGCGAAGTGATCGCTTCTCCTGGCGGTTAGAGTCTGTGGGTAACCGAACGATCACCGGAGGGTCGGCGTGACCGTATCTCAGCCCAGGGAACCGATCCCTGAGGCCGCGCCGCCGGATGAGCTCCCGGAAGAACACACAGCCGGAGGTGAGGTGGCCGCTCCCGCCACGCCGCCGCCGCATCGCTGGGGATTCGGGGCCTTCCTGCTGGTGGAAGCCGTCCTGCTCGCGTCGGCGGCGTTCATCAGTGTCCTGCTCGGCGACGTCCAGCCCGGCCAGCCCCTGCCGATGCGCGTGGTGCTGCTGGGCACGATGGTGCCGACGATGATCGCCGCCGGGGTCGCGCTGCTGATCACCCGCCTCCGCGGCAACGGTCCGTGCACCGACCTGCGGATCGGCTGGAGCTGGGCCGACGTCAAGATCGGCCTCAAACTGGGTTTGCTCGGGCTCGGGTTCACCTCGCTCGCCGCCTATGTCTGGACACAGGTCGTCGGCGACGCGAACGCGACCTCGGCGATCAGCGCGCTCGTCGAGGACCGGCGGATGTCGGTGTCGGCGGCCGTCGTGATGTTCATCTACCTGTGGCTGGTCGGGCCGATCTGCGAGGAGATCATCTACCGGGGCCTGCTGTGGGGTGCCGTCGAACGACTGCAATGGCGTACCGAGAGGTGGGGGAGGATCGCGGCGTTCCTGGTCTCGACGGCCATCTTCGCGGCAAGCCATCTCGAACCGCTGCGCACCACGTTGCTGCTGGTGATCGCGATCCCGATCGGGCTGGCGAGGGTGTTCACCGGACGGCTGCTCGGCAGTGTGGTCGCGCACCAGGTGAACAACTTCCTCCCGGCCGTGACGATCCTGCTCGCGTCACTCGGGATAGCCGCGTTCTGACGGCCGGACGGCATCTGGCAGAATGTACGCTGCCTGCTTTGGCCGGACCCTCTCACCGCGCCCGAGCTCCGGACCTTCGGGTGTGCGTAGCCGTGTCCCCACTCGGCCTTCGTGCGCCTTCCACACGCATCAGAGAGAACTGAGGAGTACCCACACCCGTGGCCGTCAAGATCAAGCTGCAGCGTCTCGGCAAGATCCGTGCGCCGTACTACCGCATCATCGTCGCCGACGCGCGTACCCGCCGTGATGGCAAGGCCATCGAGACGATCGGTAAGTACCACCCGAAGGAAGAGCCGAGCTTCATCGAGGTCGACACCGAGCGTGCCCAGCACTGGCTGTCCGTCGGCGCCCAGCCGACCGGGCCGGTCCAGCGCATCCTCCAGATCACCGGTGACTGGCAGAAGTTCAAGGGCCTGCCGGGCGCCGAGGGCACCCTGCGCGTCGCCGAGCCGAAGCCGTCGAAGCAGGACCTGTTCAACGCCGCCCTCGCCGCCGCCGGTGACGCGCCGTCGACCGAGGCCACCACGCCGAAGAAGAAGTCAGCCCCGAAGAAGGCCGAAGCCGACAAGGCCGAGGCCGCCGAGGGTGACAAGGCCCAGGCGTGAGCTTCCTCGCTGACTCCCTCGAGCACCTGGTGCGCGGGATCGTCGACAACCCGGACGAGGTCCGGGTCGAGCTGCTGACCACACGTCGTGGCCGCACGCTCGAGGTGCATGTGCACCCCGACGATCTCGGCAAGGTGATCGGCCGGGGCGGCCGCACGGCGACCGCCCTGCGCACCGTCATGGGCGGCATTGGTGGCCGCGGCGTCCGCGTGGACGTCGTCGACACCGATCGCTGACCCCAGGACGAGAGACAGACCGAGATGGACGTCGTAGTCGGCCGTATCGCCAAGGCACACGGAATCCGCGGGGAACTCGCGGTGGACGTGCGCACGGACTCGCCGGAACAGCGGTTCGCGGTCGGTTCGGCCGTCATGACGAAGCTGCGTGACGGCAGCAGCAGGAACCTCACCATCGCAGCCGCCCGCGAACACAGCGGGCGGCTGCTGGTGCGTTTCGAAGAGGTGCTGACCAGGGACGTCGCGGAGACGCTTCGCGGCGCCCTGCTGATCGCCGACACCTCGACGCTGCCACCGACCGAAGACCCCGACGAGTTCTACGACCACGAACTCGAAGGCCTTCGGGCCGAACTCGCCGACGGCACACTCGTCGGCAAGGTGCTCGAAATCGTGCATTCGGCGGCAGGGGAGCTGCTGTCGATCGAGCACGACGGACGTGAGGTGCTCGTGCCGTTCGTGAAGGCGATCGTCCCGGCGGTCGACGTCGCGGGTGGCCGCGTGGTCCTCGACCCGCCGGAAGGCCTGCTGGACGCCTGATGCGCCTCGACGTCGTCACGATCTTCCCCGAATACCTCGACCCGCTCCGCGCCGCGCTGCTCGGACGCGCGATCGACCGCGGCCTCATCGAGGTCGGCGTCCACGACCTGCGGGACTGGACGCAAGACGTCCACCGCGCGGTCGACGACGCCCCGTACGGCGGCGGACCCGGCATGGTGATGAAACCGCAGATCTGGGGCCCCGCTCTGGACGACGTCTGCGGCGAGAACACCCGCCTCGTGGTCCCGACCCCCGCCGGGCGCCCGTTCACCCAGGCCATGGCCCACCAGTACGCCGCGGAGGAACACCTGGTGTTCGCGTGCGGCCGCTACGAGGGCATCGACCAGCGGGTGATCGACGACGCCGCACGCCGGATGCCCGTCGACGAGGTCTCGATCGGCGACTACGTACTGGTCGGCGGCGAGGCGGCGGTGCTGGTGATGGTCGAAGCCGTCGTCCGGCTCCTGCCGGGAGTACTCGGCAACGCCCGTTCCGCGGAGGAGGACTCGTTCTCCGACGGCCTCCTCGAAGGCCCCAGCTACACCCGGCCGGAGGTCTGGCGAGAGCTCCCCGTGCCGGACGTCCTGCGCTCGGGCAACCACGCGCTCATCGACCGCTGGCGCCGCGACCAGGCACTGGAACGCACCGTGCGGCGCAGGCCGGAACTCGTCGGCCGGCTGCCCGAAGGTAGCCTCGACAAGCACGATCTCAAGGTCCTCGAGCGGTTGAACGAGGACACCGGCCAGGCCGGGTCAACCACCTGAGTCCCGGTCTGCAATACTTGACAGGTTGGCGTGAGCAGACGCGCGAATTTTTACCCCGGACACTGTCCGGAGTAAAGGCCGCGAGGTCAGCCGGAACGCCATCAGCCCCCGGGTAGGTCGCAGTGCAGGCATTACTGCGCGCCCTGCTGTACGTAAGCCATACGAAGACGAGGACGGACCACCGATGAACACCCTGGACGCGCTGGACGCGCAGTCACTGCGTTCCGACATCCCGGACTTCCGACCGGGCGACACGCTCAAGGTTCACGTCCGCGTCATCGAGGGCAACCGCGAGCGTAACCAGATCTTCCAGGGCGTCGTGCTGCGTCGCCAGGGCGGCGGCATCCGCGAGACCTTCACGGTCCGCAAGGTGTCGTTCGGCATCGGCGTGGAGCGTACTTTCCCGGTGCACTCGCCGAACATCGCCGAGGTCGAGGTCTTCAAGCGCGGCGACGTCCGCCGGGCGAAGCTGTACTACCTCCGCGAGCTGCGCGGCAAGGCCGCCAAGATCAAGGAACGCCGCGAAAACCGCGAGACGACCTCCGCCAAGTAGGTAGCCACACGGTTACAGGTAGCCTGGCGTCGTGGTCGAACCCGTGTCCCAGAACACGTCCGAAGATGAGCCCGATCGCCCCGAAGAGGAGCGCCCCACCAGGGCCTCCCGCCGGGGCCGATCCGGCTCCAAGAAATTCGGCAAGGTCAACAAGAAGCGGTCGTTCTGGAAGGAACTGCCGATCCTGATCGTCGTCGCACTCGTGCTGACGATCTTGATCCAGCAGTTCCTCGCCAAGGTCTACATGATCCCCTCGGGATCGATGGAGACCACCTTGCACGGCTGCGCCGGGTGCACGGGCGACCGGATCCTGGTCGACCGGATCACGTACGACTTCACCGATCCCAGCCCGGGCGACGTGGTGGTCTTCAAGGGACCGCCCGCCTGGGCAGGCGAGATCGAGACGCCGGAGTCCAGCAACATCTTCGTCACCGGTTTTCGCGCGGTGGGGTCCCTGATCGGCTTCGCGCCGCCGGACGAACGTGACTTCGTCAAGCGGATCATCGCGGTCGGCGGTCAGACGGTGCAATGCTGCGACAACAACCGTGTGGTCGTGAACGGCAAGGCACTCGACGAGCCGTACATCCACTGGGAAGAGGGCATGGCCTCCACCCAGAAGACCTTCGACCCGATCACGGTGCCCGCCGGTTACGTCTACGTCATGGGCGACAACCGCAACAACTCCAGCGACTCCCGGTTCCAGGGTGGCGGCGGAGTGAACGGCGCCGTCCCGGTCGACAACATCATCGGCAAGGCACGCGTCATCGTGCTCCCACCCGGCCGCTGGGGTGGCGTTTCGGACCACAACCCGCAGGCGAACGCGCAGCCACTGGCGCTCGGCGCGCCGGCGTGGCAGCAGGGGCTTCCCCTTGGCGTCGGCATCGCCGCGGCGTGGCCCGTGGTCTTCCTCGGCAGGCGGATGTCGTCCGGAGTGCGCAAGGCGGTCGACCGGAGGCGGTAAGGCCTTGAGAGTTCCTGTACCGCTCATACCGGCCGAGCCACTTCGGCCGCCGCGGGCAGTGGTGCGTGGCGACCTCTTCTGGGGGTTGCAGGGTGCGCTGGACCGGCGGGGCCTCGGCCCCGTCGCCGGCGTCGACGAGGCAGGGCGCGGTGCTTGCGCCGGCCCGCTCGTCGTGGCCGCGTGCGTCCTTCGCCCCGGCGACGCCGCCCGGCTGCCCGAGCTCACCGATTCGAAGATCCTCACGGCCAAGGCCCGCGACCGCGTGTACGACCGGGTCGTCCAGCGTGCGCTCGACTATTCGGTCATCGTCATCCCGGCCGCCGAGGTCGACCTGCTGGGCATCCACGTGATGAACCTCGAAGGGATGCGGCGCGCGGTCTCCGCACTGCGGGGTACCCCTGGCTACGTCCTCACCGACGGGTTCCGGGTGTCCGGGCTGCCCGCCCCGAGCGTGCCGGTGATCAAGGGGGACAAGGCCGTCGCCTGCGTGGCGGCGGCGTCCGTGCTGGCCAAGGTCACCAGGGACCGGATCATGGGCGACCTGCACGACGTCCACCCGCACTACGGTTTCGACGTGCACAAGGGCTACAGCACCGCCGAGCACAGCGCGGCGCTGAAGACGCACGGCCCGAGCGCGGTGCACCGCTGGTCGTACGCCAATGTCGCCACCGTGGCCGCCGCGCACGGCGCGCGACCGCCTCATCCGGTGGTGCTGACCGTCGCGGCGCTGGAAAACCCGAGCGTGCCGATACGTGCCCTCGGCCCGTACGTGGGTAACAATGAACGCTCCGCCGCTGGAGCAGCAGCAGAATCGCGAGGAGGGGCGCGGATTTCATGAGCGCAGAGGATCTCGAAAAGTACGAGACCGAGATGGAGCTCTCGCTTTACCGCGAGTATCGCGACATAGTCGGCCAGTTCTCGTACGTGGTGGAGACCGAGCGGCGGTTCTATCTGGCCAACGCCGTCGACGTGCAGGTCCGCGACGGTGGCGGTGAGGTGTACTTCGAGGTCCGCATGTCCGACGCGTGGGTCTGGGACATGTACCGGCCCGCCAGGTTCGTCAAGCACGTCCGGGTCATCACGTTCAAGGACGTCAACGTCGAAGAGCTGGACAAACCGGATCTCCGCCTGCCGGAGGACGGTCCGTTCTCGGGCTGAGCCCGCTCCCTGTACGCGCAGCACGCCGGTCGTGGTCTCCTCGGTGACGCCGAGGATGCCTTCGCCGAACT
>NZ_JBFBBY010000105.1:0-28084 GCF_040682875.1 Amycolatopsis sp. NPDC051071
GAGACGATCAACGTCTCAAAGGGGGCCTTCAGGACACAGGACAGCGCCGCATCTGCCTGGGGCCGCCGAGCAGTTCATCGGCTGACACGCGAGGAAGCGAGCGTGGCCAGGATGAACAGTCCACAAGCGACACCGGCGGACACCTGAAGTCCTGTGGTGCAGGCAGCCCGCGTGGCTTCGAGCAACTCGTCGGCCAACCGTGGTGAGAGGCCGGAGACGGCCGTTTCCGCTTGAGCCGGTCCCGACAGTGCGAGCCGCCGCGCCGGTTCGGCGACTCCGGCGGGGACGGCCAGGTGCGCCGCGTACACGGCGGCCGCCAGGGAACCGAAGAGTGTCGTGCCGAAACCCGCGCCCAGTTCGTAGCCGGTCTTCTCGACGGCGGCGGCGCCCCCGGCCCGGTCCGCCGGGGTCGCCGAAAGCAGGGTGTCGGTGCTGGAGGTGAGTGCGAGCGCCATGCCCAGCCCCAATCCCGCCAGTCCGCAGCCCAGCAACACCGGTGACGTCAGCGCTGCCGGCCCCGCCGCCGGGACCAGCAAAGACACTGCCGCGACCGCGAATCCGGCCGTCCGGACGCGGGCGTTGCCGAACCGTCCCAGCAACCCCGGGGTCACCACGCTGCCGACGGCCGAAGCGCCGAGCACCAGCAGCAGCCGTCCCGCCGCCGCCGTCGGGGAGAGGCCGAGCACCACCTGCAGGTATTGGGCGAACAGCAGGCCGAGCCCGACGAGTGTGCTCATCACGAGCAGCACCCCGCCGACGGCGGCCCGTACCCCTGGCAGGCGGAACAGCGAGAGATCCAGCAGCGGCACGTCGGTCCGGCGTTGGCGGCGCAGGAACAGTCCGATGAGGACACACCCGGCAACGCCCGTCACCAGTGCCACCACCCAGGAGCCGGGCTGTCCGACGGCGAACGCGATCCCGAGGACACCACCCGCCGCGAGACCCGCGCTGAGCGCGTCCCACGGTCGCCGTCCCGGCGGATTGCGGGGCAGCCACCGCAACGCCAGCACGACGGCGGCCAGGATCACCGGTGGATTCAGCAGGAAAGTGGCGCGCCAGCCCCAGGTTTCGACGACCACCCCGCCCAGGATCGGGCCGAACACCGAGCCGGTGCCCGCGATCCCACTGCAGACCGCGATCGCCGTGCGGCGATGCCGCTGCTCCGGGAAGAGTTCCCGCAGCAGCGACATCGTCACCGGCATGATCATCGCGCCGCCGCAGCCGAGTAGCGCGCGGAAACCCAGCAACACCGGGACGTTCGGCGCGAACGCGCAGCCCAGCGACGCGACGCCGAAGACGACGTACCCGCCGACGAGGATCCGCCGCCGCCCGTAGCGGTCGCCCAGCGTGCCGAACGGCAGGAGCAGCGGGGCGGCGGTCAGCGGGTAGATCGCGACGATCCACACCTGCGCCGCCGCAACCGGCCGTAACTGCCGGACGAGGTCGGGCAGCGCGACGTGCAGCACGGTCGCGTCCACCGCCACGAGGAAGAGCCCGGCGCCGAGCACCGCCAGCAGCGGCCAGGCGCGGTCGGCCGCCCGCTCGGCCCGGGCCGTGGTCACAGGAGTCCCGCCAGATGCCGGGCCACGACGTCGACGTGCGGCGGGTCGACCACCGAAAGGTGGTGCGCGCCGACCGGCACGATCTCCAGCCGCGGGCACAGTTCCGCCCAGCCCGCCGCCGGATCCGTACGCGAGTAGCGCGGTTCCATCGCCAGTCCGGCGGCGTACTGCTCGGTCGCCCGGTAGAGCACGACACGCCCGTCGTAGCGGCGAGGTGTCCCGCGTTCGGCGGCCAGAGTGTCCAAAAAGGACTGCCGCTGGTGACGGAGTACGCCGGGGCTCAGCAGCCCGGCTTCGGCGACCCGTCGCATGGTCAGGTCGATCTGCTCCTCTTCGGGCAGTGGCGCGAGTTCTTCGTGTCCTAACCGGACTTCCCGGCCATAGGTTCCTTCGACGTAGCCGGTGAACCGCAGGAACCGCCGGGCCGACGACGCTCGCGGATCGAGGTCCGGCTCCGGTAATGGGAGCATGGTGTCGATCAGCGCGACGAACTCGACCTCTTCGCCTTCTTCGGCGAGCCGCGCGGCGACGCCGTAGGCCAGTGCCCCGCCGAACGACCAGCCCGCCAGCCGGTACGGCCGGTCGCCACGGTGCGCCCGCACCAGCGGCAGCAGGTGCTCGACGCGGTCCTCGATGCTGACACCGGGAACACGCTCGAAACCGAGGCACGGCACCGAAGCGGGCAGCCGGTCCAGCAGCGGCCGGTAGACGGTGCAGGTGCTGCCGCCGGGATGGAACAGCAGCAGCGGCGCGACCCCGGTCTCGCCGGGGGACAGGACATGGACCGGTCCCTGTTCCTCCCGGGTCTCGAGGACGGCGCGTGCGACGTCGGCGATGGCCGCGAGGGAATCGTGCCGCAGGAGTTCAGCGGCGTCGATCGGGGTGTCGAGTTCGGTGGTGAGCCCCTCGGCGAGAAGCTCCGCGAGCCGATCCGAGCCGGCGGCTTCGGTGAGGCGGACCTGCGTGCCGCCCGCGTCGGCCCCGGTATTCTCCTGCCACAGCCGCAGCACCAGGCGATCGGCCGCGTCCCAGGCACGTCCCCGCGTGGGACGAGGATCTTCGTCCTCACGCGGCGCGAGATCGCGGTTGAGATCGGCGAGGGTGGCGCCCCGGAGCACACTCGCGGTATCGGGCTCGGTGCCGAACTCCCGGCGGACGGCCTCCCGGATCCGGTTCGCCATCAGTGAATCCAGCCCGAGTTCGACGAGCGGGACATCGGCGTCGATCCGGTCGGGCCGCAGCCCCATGACGGCGGCGACGATCTCGGTCAGCCGGTTCCCGCCGCCGTTCCGCACGGGTCCGGGTTCGGTCTCGCGTGCCGCGTACACCGGTGTCTCCTCGGCGGAGGTGTACCAGTGCCGCTCGTGCCGCCACGGCATCGGCGGGACGTCGACCAGCCGTGCGCCGTCGTCCGGGTCGGCCGGGGTGATCCGCGTGCCCGCGCAATAGAGTTCGGCCGCGGCGGCGCCCAGTGCCCGCACCTCGTCCTGGCCCCGGCGCAAAGTCCCGGTGACGACGGCGTCGTGGATCCCTTCCGCCGCGAGCGTCCGCGCCACCGAGCCACGCAGGATCGGATGCGGGGAGATCTCGACGAAGACGCGGTGGCCGTCCGCGGCGGCGGCCGCGACGGCCTGCCGGAACCGCACCGGACGACGCAGATGCGCGGCCCAGTACCCGGCGTCGAAGTCCGGCAGTTCCCGAGGATCGGCCAGAACCGTGTCGTACCAAGGCACGGCCGGTCGTCGCCCGCCGAGTTCGGCGAGCGCCTCCCGCAGCGCGGGGAGGACCGGTTCGACGCGGACGGAGTGCCCGGCGACCTCGACCGGCAGCCGTCGCGCGGACAAGCCGGCGGTTTCCAGTTCCGCGACGAGCAGGTCCAGTACGGTGGCGTCGCCTGCCACAGTCAGCTGTCCCGGCGCGGATTCGACGGCGAGTTCGATGTCCGGGTACAGCTCCAGCTCCTCCGGGGCCAGTTCCACCGCCGCCATCGCGCCGCCGGGGCCGAGGGTGCCGAGCAGCCGGGCGCGGGTGGCGACGAGGTGGACGGCCTCGTCGGCGGTCAGCACACCGCTCACCACGGCGGCCGCCGCCGAACCGAGGGAATGCCCGATGACGGCCGCGGGCCGGACCCCGAGTGCCTCCCACTGGGCGGCCAGCGCGATTTGCGTTCCGAAGATCGCGGCCTGGGTTTCGGGCAGCGACAACGGAATCGATGTCGTGAGCAGGGTACGCAGCGACTGGCCGGTGTGCTCGGTGAACAGGACGCAGAGTTTGTCGACCTGTGCGGCGAAGGCGGGTTCGGCGGCCAGCAGTTCACGGCCCATCCCCGGCCATTGGGAGCCGTGCCCGGAGAATACGAACACCGGTCCGCCGGTGGTCTTGGCGGCGCCGGTGACCGCGCCCGCTGGCAGCGGATCCGACCCGGTACCGACGGCACGCAGCAGCACCGCCAGTTCCGCGGTGTCCCCGGCGACGAACGCGGCCCGGTGCGATCCTCCGTTGTCGCGGCGGAACAGCGTGTGGGCGACGTCGGCGAGGGAAACCCCTGGCACGGCCGGGGATTCCAGCCAGTTCGCCAGCTGCGTGGCCCGTTCGGTGAGCCTGTCGCGGGTACGGGCGGACAGCAGCGCGATCCGGACGTCCGAGCGGTCCGGCGCGGGTTCGAGCGCCGGGGCCTGTTCGAGGACGACGTGGGCGTTGGTCCCGCCGAAGCCGAACGCCGACACCCCGGCGGTGGCCCGGCCGGAGTGCCGGGGCCACGGTGTCGGTTCGGTCACCACCCGGAGCCGCAGGTCGTCGAACGGGATATGCGGGTTGGGTGCCGAGAAGTGCAGCTGGGGCGGCAATTCGTCGTGTGTCATGGCAAGCACGACCTTGATCAGCCCGGCGATCCCGGCGGCCGCCTCCGCGTGCGCGATGTTCGTCTTCACCGAGCCGATCAGCAGGGGAGCTTCGGCCGTGCGGTCCTTGCCGAGCACCGCCCCGAGCGAGCGGGCCTCGATCGGATCGCCGAGCAGGGTGCCGGTGCCGTGTGCCTCGACGTAGTCCACAGTGGACGGATCGAACCGCGCGCCGTGATACGCCGTGCGCAACATATCCTGCTGGGCGAGGGGATTCGGGGCGGCCAATCCCTGTGATCGGCCGTCGGAGTTGACCGCGGTGGAGCGGATCACCGCCAGCACCCGGTCGCCGTCGTATTCGGCGTCCGCGAGGCGTTTGAGCACGACGACACCGCAGCCCTCGGCGCGGGCGATACCGTCGGCGTCCGCGGCGAAGGTTTTGCAGCGGCCGTCGTCGGCGAGCAGCCCGGCGGCGGCGAACGCGGCCGTGGGGCCGGGCAGCAGCATGAGGTTCACCCCGCCGGCCAGTGCCAGATCGGCCTCGCCGTCACGCAGTGCACGGACCGCGTGGTGAACGGCGACCAGCGACGACGAGCAGGCGGTGTCCACCGCCATACTCGGCCCACGCAGGTCGTAGACGTAGGACAGCCGGTTGGCCGAGATGCTGCCGGCCGCGCCGGTGGCCGTCCACAGATCGACGTCGCCACCTGCCATCGTGAGATGCCCGTAGTCGTGCGTGGAGATCCCGGTGAACACACCGGTCCTGCTGCCGCGCAAGGAAACCGGGGCGATCCCGGCATGCTCCAGTGCCGCCCAGGCGACCTCCAGCAGCATCCGCTGTTGCGGGTCCATTGTGGACGCCTCACGTGGGGTGATGCCGAAGTGGTCGGCGTCGAACCCGGCCACGTCGTCGAGGAAGCCGCCGACGACCGGTGCGGCGTCGGCGTTCCAGCGACCCGGCGGCGCGGTCCGGACGGCGTCCCGTCCGCCACGCAGCAGATCCCAGAACTCTTCGAGACCGTTAGCCCCCGGCCAGCGGCAGCCGAGGCCGACGACGGCGATCGGGTCGGTCCGGCGACGGTCCGTGTTCGCGGCGGCTTCGGGTTCGGCGCCCCCGGTGAGACCGCGTGCGAGGTGGTCGATGGTCGGGCTTTCCCACAACAGGGTGGCGGGAAGGGGCGTGCCGAGCAGCTCTTCGAGGTCGGCGGCGATTCCGACGGCCTGGCGGGAGGACAGGCCGTAATCGCTGAGCGGTCGGTCGGGTTCGAGGCGGGTGGTGTCCACGCCGAGGTGCTCGGCCACGGTGTCGAGCAGCCAGCGGCGCAGCGTCGGCGTGTCGAACGACGGGTTTCTCATCGCACCAGTGCCTTTCCGTAGTCGCCTTCGAGGTAACGGTCGCGGCAGGCGCCGCGGGCGATCTTGCCGCTGGACGTGCGCGGGACCAGGCCCGCCGGGACGAGGACGACGTCACGCAGGGAAAGGCCGTGCGCGTCGGAAACGAGCCGCCGGATCGCCGCGGTGAGATTTCGTTCGTCCTCCGTGGTCAGTTCGCCGTGCCCGCGGTGCTCCGCGACGATGACCGCGGCCTCGGTGTCGGTGCCTTCCACAGCGAACGAGGCGACGCTGCCGGGCCGGATGTCGCGGTCGGCCGAGGCGGCGGTCGCTTCGACGTCCTGCGGGTAGTGGTTGCGGCCGTCGACGATGAGGAGGTCCTTGATCCGGCCGGCGATGTAGACCTCGCCGTCGTGGCGGACGCCGAGGTCTCCGGTGCGCAGCCAGGGCCACTCGGGGAGTCCATAATGGTCGCCGGTCAGACGGGCACCGAAGGTTTCGGTGCTTTCCAGGGGTTTCTGCCAGTAGCCGGTGCCGACGTTGGGGCCGTGGACCCAGATCTCGCCGACCGAGCCGTCTTCGAGCGCGACACCGGTTTCCGGGTCGACGAGCGCCACGTGCTGTCCCACCGGGACACCGCAGGCGACCAGTTTGAGGCCGTCGTCCGCCGGGCGGGCGGTGCCCGCGCCGAGGGCGGCACGGTCGAACGTGGTGACCCGAGGGGGAATCCCGGGGCCGGTGGTGACGAAGACGGTCGCTTCCGCGAGCCCGTAGGCGGGACGGGTTTTCTCCGGCGTGTAACCGGAATCGGCGAAGGCGGCGTGGAACCGGTCGAGGACGGCGGGGTTGATCGGCTCGGCTCCGTTGACGATCGCGGCGACGCGATCGAGGCGCAGCTTGGCGCGGTCCTCCTCCCGGACGCGGGTCGCGCTGTAGTGGAAGGCGAAGTTCGGCGCGGCGCTCCAGCTTCCCTTGTGGTCGCCGAGCAACTCCAGCCACCGCACCGGCCGTTCGATGAAGGCCAGCGGATCCATCAGCACCGACCGCATACCCATCGCCAGCGGGGTGACCAAGCCGAGCACCAGTCCCATGTCGTGGAACAGCGGCAGCCAGGAGACCGTGGTCGCCGAGGCCGGATCGATGCCGAGCCCGTGCACCGCCTGGCTGACGTTGGCCAGCACGTTCGCGTGCGTGAGCACCACACCGGCCGGGGTGCGGGTCGAACCGGACGTGTACTGCAGGTATGCCACGTCGTCGGGTTCCGCGTCCGTGGCGGGCCACGCGTGGGTGGGGCCTTCGGCCGGCTGGTCGGCCGCGATGACCGCGACACGCTCGCCGCCGGGCAGGCCCGCGAGGAATTCCCGGACGGCGCCTTCGGCCGCGGTGGTGGTGACGACGGCCGTGGGGGAGCAGTCGGTGAGCACCGCGGCGAGCCGTCCGGTGTGTCCGGGCAGGCCGGGGTCGAACAGCGGTACGGCGATCGCGCCCGCGGTGATCGCACCGAGGAAGCCGACGACGTAGTCCGCGCTCTGCGGGCACAACACGGCCACCCGGTCGCCCGGCTGGACCGGGAGGGCTCCCGCGACCGCGTCGACGCGCTCCCGGAGCTGCTGCCAGGTGAGGGTCCGCCGTCGCCCGGCGCGATCGGCCGAGAAATCGGCGAAGGTCAGCGCGGGCCGGTCGGCGGCGACGTCCGCCCAATGCCGGAGGCAGGCGGGGAGGGTGGTGCCTGCCGTGGCCGGCAGGTTTTCGGGGGCCAGGGACATGGCGTCTCCTCGGGGTTCGGCGGGGCTACTTCAGGGGATCAGCGGCCGAGCGGTCCGGCGGCGTGCTGCCAGGCGGCGACGGCGAGCGCGTCGAGGTCGAGGCCGGTGGTTCCGGCGTCGCGGAGTACGACCAGGACGTCGTCGGCGGCGATGGCGACGGTGCGCAGGCGCAGTCCGGGCAGCTCGGGGGGCTGGCCGGGCAGCGTCAGGAGTTGGTGGTAGGAAAGGGTTTTCGTGCCGGGGACGGCGGGTGCGGGCTGGACGGTGACGGTCGACACCGCGGTACCGGCCGCGTCGTCGACCGTCACCTGTGAGCACCGCGCGGCCTGCGCGGCCCACGCCGTCAGGTCGGGCGGGTTCGTCGTGCGGGTGACGAGTTCGGAGACCTGGCCGCCGGGTACGGCCGACTGGAAGCCCTGGCCGTCGGCGTTCGCGCCGGCCAGCCTGCCGTGGACGACGTCCTCACAGCCGTCGACGTCGATCCGGCTCTGGTCACGGCCCGAGGTGGATCGTGCCGTCGCGAGGTCGAAAGCGTCCCGGGCGGACGTGTGCGGGACGGCCCCTTCCGGCAGCAGCGCGGCCGGGGGAACGGTGGGTGAGGCGGCCTGAATCGATTCCACTGGCACCCCGGAAATGGTGACCGCCGCCGCCAGCGCGACGGCGACCGCGATCGAGCGGGACGGCGGGAAACGGGAGGCGCGGCGAATTCGGGCAGTCATGAAAAGCCCTTTCGGAAAGGTTGCTGATGGGGTCTCGGTCCCCGCGGTGGGACACGGCGCCGGGGTCGCGTCAGTGGACGCCGAGCCTGGGCGGCACGTCGAAGGCTACGACGGGAAATCGAATACCGGTAGGTATCAAGAGAACGTAAATGTCCTTCGTGTACGGGGTGTGACCTGCGCGTTTTGGTCTTTCTGCTGGTGCGTGCCCGAGTTTGGTACCACCGTGCCACAGTCGCTCACCGTCCGTGAGCACCGGGTCACCCTGATGGGGGATGTGGAAGCATTTCTTGTTTCCCTGGCATTCACATTGTCCTCCCGGATTGTGGACAGGACAATTGCCTGGAAGGGGTCCTTCCGCTTAACGTGTCCGACACTCATGGATTTCCTTCGCGGGTAATCGCCGTCACATTTTCGAATTCTGTCGAACGATCGGACAAAAGGATTACCTATGCGCATTACTTCGATGCGGGCGCGTGCCGTCGCACTGCTGACGGCCGTGGCGTGCGCGCTGTCGAGCGTCGCCGCCACCCCGGCGACGGCCGCGAGCGGCGTACCGGACGCCCGCGCCGACGACGGCTCGCACGTCGTCGCCCAGACCACTGTGGACGGTGACCCTCGGCTGCTGGACCTCACCGTGCGCTCGGCCGGGGTCGGGAGCTACGCGATGGTCCGGCTGATCCTTCCGTCCGGGTGGAACGCCGAACCGGACCGGAAGTGGCCGGCGGTGTACTTGCTCGCGGGGGAGACACGGCTGCAGGACTACCGGGGCTGGACGGCCAACACCGACATCCGCCGCCTCGCCGACGACTCCGGCGCACTGGTGGTGATGCCGGGTTCCGGGTCCGCGGGATTCTTCTCGGACTGGTGGAACTACGGAAAGGACATCGTGGCGAATCAGTGGGAGACGTTCACCGCCGTGGAGATCCCGCAGCTGATCGATCGCGGCTATCGCGGGGACGGCAGGCGGGTGGCGGCCGGACTGTCGCTGGGCGGGTACGGCGCGATCGAACTGGCCGCGCGGCGGCCGGGCGTGTTCCGGTTCGCCGGATCCTTCAGTGGCAATCTCAACCCGACCGGCCTTTTCGGCGAGCTGCTGACCCGCGCGATCGTCTCCTCGGCCAAACTCGATCCCGAAGCGCTCTGGGGAGACCGGCGGCGTGAGTCGTCGCGCTGGGACGCGCACGACCCGCTCGTGAACGCCGACCGGCTACGCGGCACGGAGCTGTACCTCTCGACCGGGAACGGGCTGCCAGGCCCGTTCGACGGCAAGCTCCCGATCGACGTCCTCCCCGGCGCGATGCTGCTCGAATTCCTGTGCGGTGGCCAGACCACGGCGATGGCCGACCGGCTGAACCGTCTCGGCGTCCCGGTGACGACGGACTTCTACGGGCCAGGCACTCATCACTGGGCGTATTGGCAGGACCAGCTGCACAAGACGTGGCCGCGGATGCTGCGGGCGCTGTCGGCGCCGGTGAAGGCGGGGGAGGCGTCATGACGCGTCCGTCCTATGTGGTCACCGGGGCGTCGAGCGGGATCGGGCGGGCCTGCGTTGCCGAGCTCGTCCGGCGGGGCGCCCATGTCTGGGCCAGCGTTCGCACCGACGCGGACGAAACGGAGCTCGCGCGCACGTACGGCGAAGCGGTGACCGTGCTGCGGATGGACCTCCGGGACCCGGCGTCGATCGCGGCGTGCGGGGAGAAGGTCGCCGCCGCGGGCCCCGTGCGGGGTCTGGTGAACAACGCCGGGATGGCAAGGCCCGGACCGCTGGAGCACGTCCCGCTCGACGATTTCCGGCAGCAGCTGGAGGTCAACGTCACCGGTCAGCTTGCCGTCACGCAGGCGATGTTGCCCGCCTTGCGTGCCGCCTCGGCCGCCAGGATCGTGACGGTCGGGTCGATGGGCGGGCGGATCGCCGGGCCGATGGTCGGGCCGTATCACACGTCGAAGTTCGCCCTGGTCGGCTTGACCGACAGCCTGCGTGCCGAACTGGCGCCGTCCGGTATCGGCGTGATCCTCGTCGAACCCGGCGCGGTCGCCACCGCGATCTGGCCACGCGCCCGTGCGGCGGCCGAGGAGGTGCGTGCCGCGTTGCCGGAGGCCGCCAGGGAAAGGTATGCGGCGCAACTGGACGAGGCCGAACGCAGCGCGGAGAACTCCGCGCGGTCCGGGGTGCCGCCGGAGCGCGCCGCGCGAGTCGTGGTCCACGCGCTGACCGCTCGCCGTCCCGCGCCGCGGTACCTCGTCGGCCGGGACGCGCGGATCGCCGCGGTGCTGGCGAAACTGCCGTTCCGGCTTCGCTACCGGCTGACGGCGGCGAAGCGGTGAGCCGGCTCGTTGTGATCGTCGCGCCGGGTTCGCGGGGCGACGTCCAGCCGTGTGTCGCCTTGGGGCGGGGCCTCATCGCCGGCGGCGACCGGGTGCGGGTGCTGGCAGCGGAACGGTTCCGGGCGCTGGTGACCGGGTACGGCCTGGGGTTCGCGCCGCTCTCGGCCGACCCCGGCGAAGTGCTCGGCTCGGCCGCCGGACGCGAATGGACCGAGGGCGGCCGCAATCCCGCGACGTTCTTGCGAGGACTGCGAGGCGCGCTGGCACCGGTACTGGAGCGGCTCCTTGCCGACGTCGAGTCGGGCGGGGACGGCGCGGATCTCGTGCTCGCCCCGACGCTGGGCTTCCTCGGCGCGCATTTGGGTGCCTCCCTCGGCGTCCGCGACGTCGAACTGCACTATCAGCCCAGCGTGCCGACCAGGGCGTTCGCGCATCCGCTGCTCCCATGGGCCGGCAGGCTCGGCCCGTGTGGCCGGTGGCTGAGTTTCGACGTCGTCGACCTGCTCGCCTGGCAGTTGCTGCGACCGGACGTCGACCGCTGGCGAAGGGGGTCTCTCGGTCTTCCGTCGTCAGGCTGGTGCGGGCCCAGTCGGAAGGAAACCCCGGTGCTGTGCGGGTTTTCCGACGCCGTGGTGCCCCGGCCGAAGGACTGGCCCGCCCGGGTGCACGTCACCGGGTACTGGTTTCTCGAGACTCCCGCCGCGTGGCGTCCGGAGCCGCGCCTGCGTGACTTCCTCGCTTCGGGGCCGCCTCCGGTCTACGTCGGTTTCGGGAGCATGCGGCCGTCGGAGGCCGAGCGGACCTTCGCCGCCGTCCGCACGGCTTTGCGTCGCGTGGGATTGCGCGGCCTCCTCGGTACCGACGCGTCGTTCGACCACGACGATCTCCTGACCGTCCAGGACGTCCCGCACGCGTGGCTCTTCCCGCGCACCGCCGCCGTGGTGCATCACGGCGGCGCGGGCACGACCGCGGCCGCGTTGCGTGCGGGAGTCCCGGCGCTGGTCTGCCCGGTCTTCTCCGACCAGCCGTACTGGGGCGACCGGGTGGCACGCCTCGGCGCGGGCCCCCGTCCGTTGCCGTTGCGGGAGCTCACAGAGGACTCGTTGACGACGCGGCTGCTGGAACTGTCCGGCAATCTCCTGTTCCGGCGCGGGGCGCAGTACGTCGCCGCGCGCCTGCGGGAGGAGAACGGGGTGACGCGAGCCTGTGCGGTGCTGCGGGACGTGCGTTAGGGCGTCTCGGCGAGATAGGTCGTCAGGCGGCCGAAGCAGGATTGCCAGCCGTCGACGTGGCTGTCGCGTTCCGGCACGGTCTCGAAGATCTCCTGGTGGAACGCCATTTCGGTCTTGCCATCGTGGTCGGACAACATGATCGTGACGAGGGTGTCGTGCCCCCGCGCGCCTTCCGGCTCCTCCCAGGCGAAGCTGAAGACGAGTCGTTCCGGCGGGATGATCTCGTGGTAGACGCCCGAGGCCCACAGCTCGGTCTCCCCGTCGCTGACGCAGATGCGCCAGCGGCCGCCCTCGGTGAGATTGACGGTGCACGACTTGGCGTTGAAACCGGCCGGACCCCACCACTGGGCGAGGTGGTCGGGGTCGGTCCAGACCCTGAAGGCGAGCTCGCGGGGCGCGTCGAGGAGACGGGTGATCGTCAGGTCGGCCATCTTTTCTCTTCCGCAGCGAGCTTATTAAACCAATTGGTTGAACTCTAGCGCTCCTGTCAAGCCGCAAGTAGTCCTCTAGTTGCGGTACTTGTACGCGCAACTACCGCAACTAGAGGACTACTTGCGGGGCTCTCACTCCGTACGAGAAGGCGGGCGCGACCTGGTGGATGGCCGAGTTCCCGTGGGACGACCTGTCCGTCGACGCGGTGCGCGGGGTGCTGAGGAACGGCCCGGTGTGACCGAGCGGATGATCCAGGCCGCGGCACCGCGTGTCGGAATAGCCGAATCGCGAGCGGTGTGGGTCCGGCCGGTACGCTTCGCGGCGGTTGAGAAGACAGCCGTCTTCTGTCGGGCGCCGGCGCGCCTCCGAACGGCTCACCTGCCGGAGAGGGAAGCGCCGGTGAGGAAAGGTGGCTGTCGTGTCCAACGCCGTGCGTCACGGCGATCAGTCCCCGCCTCATAGACCCTCGCCGCGGCTGGACCGTTTGCATGTCCTGCTGGTCGAGGACGACGACGGTGACGCGCTCCTGGTCGAAGAGATGCTCGCGGACGCCGCGGGAAGCCCGCAACGGGTCGTCCTCGACCGGGCCACCACCCTCGAAGAGGTATTGGCACGGCCCGTCGTCGCCGACTGCGTGCTGCTCGACCTGCAATTGCCGGACGCGACCGGGCTGACCGGACTGACCCGGTTGCGACAGCACGCGCCGTACACGGCGGTGATCGTGCTGACCGGCCGTGAAGACGAGGCACTCGGGGTGTCCGCGCTGGGGGCGGGCGCGCAGGATTACCTGGTCAAGCACCAGGTCGACGGACAGCTGCTGGCGCGCACCCTGCGGTACTCGTGGGAACGCAGCCGCGCCGAACGCGTCGAACAGCAACTGCTGCAACACCAGTTGCTGGCCAGGGAGAACGCACGGCTCGAACGCGGGCTGCTGCCGACCCCGCTGGTCACCGACCCCAGGATGGGACTCGCGGTGCGGTACCGGCCGGGCCGGAACGGGGCTCTGCTGGGCGGCGACTTCTACGACGCCGTGGAGCTGCCCGACGGCACCCTGCAGCTGGTCATCGGCGACGTCTGCGGGCACGGGCCGGACGAGGCCGCGCTCGGTGTCGCGCTGCGGATCGCGTGGCGTTCGGTCGTGCTTGCCGGGCTCCCGATGGCCGAAACCCTGGCGATGGTCGAGAAGATGCTTGAGCACGAAGCACTGGGGCCGCTGTTCGCCACCGTCTGCATGATCACCGTCGCCCCCGATCGCCGGTCGCTGCGCATGACACTCGCCGGTCATCCGCAGCCGCTGCTGATCGACGACGCCGGCGGCAGGCTCCTGTCCAGGGAAACACTCGGCCCGCCACTGGGCGTCGCGCCGGGCACGGGCAGGCGTGAGCTGACGGTGCCGCTGGGACCGCGCTGGTCGTTGCTGCTCTACACCGACGGCCTGTTCGAGGGCCGCGTCGAGGGCAGCGGGGAACGCGTCGGGCTCGAACGGATGGCCGCCGCCGCGCTGAGCAGCCTGACCACCGAGGGCGGTTCGGCCGCGTCGCTGGACCACCTGATCAGCGAGATGGACGTCCTCCACGGCGGTCCGCTGGACGACGACGTCGCGCTGGCCTTGCTCACCTTCGCCCCCGAGGAGCCGCCTCGATGAAGCCCGGGAAACCCGATCCCGCTTCCGGCGTCTGGCCGATCAGCCGCTGGGCGGCGTTGTCCGGGGTGATCGCGACGCTGTTGCTCGGCGGCGCGATCGTCGCCGGGGCGCTGGCGCTGGGCAACCTCACCGACTCCCGTGCCCGGCTGCTGGACGTGACCGGTCCGCAGGTGTTGCAGTCCACCGCACTGTCGACGGCGATGCTGAACCAGGAAACCGGCGTCCGCGGCTTCATTCTCGCCGGGCGCGCCGAGTTCCTCCAGCCCTATCAGGACGGGCTGAAGGCACAGGACGCCGCCGTCGCCGAGTTGCGGCGGCTGGGTGCCACGACCGGCACACCCACCGGTGACGATCTGGACCGGGTCCTGCGGGCCGCCAAGGTCTGGCGTCAGACGGTCATCGAGCCGGTCCTCGCCGGTGCCCCCGCCACGAGTGCGCAGGTGGACGCGAGCAAACCCCTCTTCGACGACGTGCGTGGTTCGCTGGCCGGAATGCAGAACCGTCTGGAGGCCGAACGGCTGGACGGGCGGGGGGACCTGTCGGCGGCGGCGGATGTCCTCCGCGCGATGCTCATCGCGATCGCGGTGCTGCTCTGCGGTGCGCTCGCATTGGTGTTCGTCGTGCTGCGCCACAAGCTGATCAAGCCGATCCGGCAGCTGGCCGGGGAAGTACGTGACGTCGCGCAGACCGACATCCACCGCGAGGTCCGCGGCTCAGGCCCGCGGGAGATGCGCGCGCTGGCGTCCGATGTGGAATCACTGCGCTCGCGGCTCCTCGACGAGCTCGAGGAGTTGAAGCGGGCGAAGGATCTGCTGGCGGTCCGGACCCAGGAGCTGGAGCGGTCGAATTCGGATCTGGAGCAGTTCGCCTACGTCGCGTCACACGATCTGCAGGAACCACTGCGGAAGGTGGCCAGCTTCTGCCAGCTGCTGGAAAAGCGATACCAAGGGAAACTCGACGATCGCGGCGACCAGTACATCGCGTTCGCCGTCGACGGCGCGAAACGGATGCAGGCGCTGATCAACGATCTCCTCGCCTTCTCCCGGGTCGGCCGCCGGACGGGTGAACCCGCCTTGCTGGAGACCGGGGATCTGCTGGACATCGCGCTGGCCAATCTGGACGACGCGATCACCGAGACCGGCGCCAGGATCACCCGTGGCGAACTGCCCGCGGTGCTGGGGGAGAAGTCCCTGCTGACGGCGGTCCTGCAGAACCTGGTCGGCAACGCCCTCAAGTTCCGAGGCGAGGATCCGCCGGAGATCGACATCTCCGCGGAACGGGACGGCGAAGACTGGCGATTCTCCGTGACGGACAACGGAATCGGCATCAACGCCGAGTACGCCGAGCGGATCTTCGTGATCTTCCAGCGTCTGCACGGCCGCGGCGACTACCCGGGCACCGGGATCGGACTGGCGATGTGCCGCAAGATCGTCGAGTACCACGGCGGGAGGATCTGGCTGGACACCACCGTCACGGCCGGGACTCGGTTTTGTTTCACCCTGCCAGCCACACCGGCGCCGGAACCGGCGAAGGCCGACCTCTCTCTCGGAGGAAACGAACAAGCATGAACGACTCCTTGGAACCCATCCACATCCTGCTGGTGGAAGACGATCCCGGCGACGTCCTCATGACCCGGGAGGCCTTCGAGCACCACAAGATCCGCAACACCCTGTCGGTCGTGTCCGACGGCGAGCAGGCCCTGCAGTTCCTGCGCCGTGAACCGCCGTACGAGGACGCGCAGCGCCCGGGACTCGTGCTGCTCGATCTGAACCTGCCCCGCAAGGACGGTCGCCAGGTGCTCAGCGAGATCAAGCAATCCGAGGACCTGCGCTCCATCCCGGTGGTCGTGCTGACCACCTCCGAAGCCGAGGAGGACATCCTCCGCAGCTACGACCTGCACGCCAACGCCTACGTCACCAAGCCGGTCGACTTCGACCGGTTCATCGAAGTGGTGCGGCATATCGACACCTTCTTCGTCACCGTGGTGAAACTGCCCCGCTGACTCAGCCGGTCAGCACCTTCAGCACTTCGAGCAGGGCATCGGCCCGGTGATGCGGATGGGTGACCGACAGCGCGAGCTCTTCCGCCCGGTCGAGATCGGCGCGGGCCATGGCGATCGCCGTCCGTGCCAACGCTTCTTGGTACGCGAAATAAGTGTCCGAAATGGACTGGCAGAGACGTTCCGCGCGTTCGGGATCCACCACCGCCATGGCTTCGGCGGCGGCCGCCAGCGCCGCGTTCCGGTGGAGGTCGTCCTCGATGGACATCGCGATCCGCTCTGCCCTCTCAGGCTGTGCGGCGGCGACGGCGCCCGCCGCGACGGTCATCGGCCACGGGCTTCCGGTGTCTTTCGCGATCGCCTTCGCCCGGTCCACCGCCTGGCCGGGATCGCGCGTGGCGATGGCTCGGATGAGTGACGTCATGGCTGTCTCGTACTTGCTTCCGTCCATGATCCGCGCCGCCTGAGCGTCGGCTTCGGCGATCAGGCTGTCGGCCAGCTGCCCGGTGCGAGTGGCCATCTTCGCCGCGATGTCGGCCAGCAGTGGCGACAGCTCGGCCGGATCTTCGAACGAACGGGCGATTTCGACGGCGTGATCGGGGTCGGTGCTCGCCGCCGTCCTCGCCAAATCACCCAGCACGTGAAGCCGCTGCCTTGGTCCCAAGGTAGCGGCGATCCGCTCGGCGAGGCGAAGATCGAACTTCATCGCGGCGAGCGCCGCGTGGGCGACCCCTCGGTGTTTTTTCTCCTTGGCCGCCGCGACGGCGGATTTGATCAGGCCCGCGGCGCGACGAGGATCGCTGGGCGCCACCACCGTCGCCATCTCCGGCAGCGCTTCCAGCGTCTCGTCGGAAGCGGACTGGCGGGCGCGGGATTCCGCCTCGGTGAGCAGCTTCCTGGCCCGGCGGGGATCCGAAGGCGCCACCGCGACCGCCAGTTCGGCCATCGCCACCAGCGTCCACCGGTCCCAGAGCTTGCCGATCCCGCTGAGCAGCCGCTCGGAACGGGCGGGATCGGTCACCGCCAGCCGGGCCGCCATCGTCACCACCAGCGAATCGCGCCCGTTCGACCGGGCGAACTGTTCGACGCGCTCAGGTGCCACCGTGACCACGAACTTCGCCGTCTCCACCAGCAGCCTCTCGCGCTTCTGTTCGTGGAAGCGCGACGGCGACCGGGCGGCGTCGATCAACTCGCCGAGCAGCCACGCCGGTCGCCTCACGTCCTCGTCCGCGTTCACCCGCGCGATCCTTCCCGCAGCCGGTTCCTCACCGTGAGGAACCAGTCTGACAGGAAATCGGGACCTCAGGGGAAGCGCGGCACGCCTCGGCCGTCCAGCGGTCCGCTGATTTCCCCCGGGGGGGGCGGCCGGTTTTCGGTGGCCGCCCCCGCCTCGGGGGACGTCAGGACTTGCGGTGCTTGCTGTCGTCCGTGACCTCGAACTGTTCCTTGCGGACCTGCCCGGAGATCGTCTGATCCTCGGTGACGTTCTCGGTCTTGAGCTTCGCCCGCTCGACCGCGACGGTTTCCTTGTTCACCACCGGTTTCTCGGCGTGCAGCACGACCTCGGTCTCGTCCTCGGCGATTTCGGCCTTCCCGCCGGAGCCCTTCGTGATCGGTTCCCGTTCGACACGCACCTCTTCGTGGCTGACCGGGACGGTGATCTGCTGTTCCTCGGTGACGACGTACTTGCGCAGCCGGACGTGGCCGGTTTCGACCTGTTCGGTGCCGACGTTCAGCCGTTCCTCGGACCGCGTCATGCTGTGCTCGGCGTCCCGGTCCCGGTCCCGGCCGCCCGCCTTGCCGCCGGCCGCACTGTCCATTTCGGACCGGCCCGTGCCTCGCCCCTGCGCCCGGTCGTCCATCCGGCCGTCCGGCGAGGTCCTTGGCATCGGCAGGCCGTAATGCTTGTACAGCCGCGCGCTTTCCTCCGAGGACAGGTGGCCGTCGGCCTCGATGCGGGGTGCCTCGGAGACGGCGTCCTTGTCGACGCGGACATGCACGCCGTCACTGTCCGCGTGCGCGCCCGAGAGCGGGACGAAGCTCTCCTTGGTGCCGAACAGGCCCGTCTTGACGGTGATCCATTCGGGCTGGCGCGTCGAGTCGGCGAGGTAGACGTTGCCGACCTTTCCGAGTTTGGTGCCCGTGGGGTCGACCACGGCACTGTCGATGAGTTCCTGCGGCTGCATGGTCTTGGCCATCGGTCCTGCTCCTCCCGAACGATCTTCTTGGTGAGAAGCCCACCGTCGGCCGGGTAAGTGATCGGGGCAACCGTCATGGTGTTCCTGTGGGTGATCCCTGAAAGTGGGGGTTTGAAGCCGCGCGTGCTGGCGAGTCCGGCGTGTCGCCGCTGGTGGAAGGGGGTATTCGCGGGGTGACCGGACGGCGGCGATTGGTGCGAAGGTGTGGATCTCCCCTGCCCGTGGCCCGCGAAAAATCGGATGCGCCGTTCCGCGCTGTCGTCTTACCCTGTCGATCGTGATGCAGCAACTGCTGTTCCTCTGAGGGACAACGCCTCCACCGGTACCGCGAGCCGCGGTACCGGACCTCGTCCTACCTGCTCATCACTTTTCGCTGGAGGCAGTTCCTTCATGTCATCCCCTCTTTCACCTTCGCCGGTGCGTGCGGCGCACGTCCGCCTGTCCGATGTCCACGTCTCCTTCGGTGGACGCCCGGTGCTGTCCGGTGTCGATCTCCTCGCCGCCGCCGGTGAGCGGCTCGCCGTCGTCGGGGAGAACGGTCGCGGCAAGACCACCCTGCTCCGGGTGCTCGCCGGTGACCTGCCCGCCGACCGCGGCGAGGTGCACCGCGCGGGTTCGGTCGGCGTCGCCGACCAGCAGATCCCGCTCGGCGCCTCGGATACCGTCGGTGCGCTGATCGACCTCGAACTCGCCACCGTGCGTGGCGCCCTGTCCCGCATGGAGACCGCGACCGAGGCACTCACCGAAGGCTGTCCCGGTGCGGAGGACGCCTACGCCGAGGCACTCGCGGACGTCGAAGCGCTCGACGCGTGGGACGCCGACCGGCGGGTCGAGGTCTCGCTGGCCGCGCTGAACGCCGTCGACGACCGGGATCGTCCACTCGGGACCCTTTCGGTCGGGCAGCGTCATCGGGTGCGGCTCGCCTGCCTGCTCGGGGCCGGGCACTCCGTGCTGCTGCTCGACGAGCCGACCAACCACCTCGACGCGGCCGGGCTCGGTCACCTCACCGAGCGGCTGCGCGCGTACCCCGGCGTGGTCGTGCTGGTCAGCCACGACCGGGCGCTGCTCACCGATGTGGCCACCACGGTGCTCGACCTCGACCCGTCCAGCGACGACCGGCCTCGGGTCTACGGCGGTGGCTACCCGGCTTACGTCGAGGCACGCCGTGCCGAACGTGCCCGGTGGGAGGCACTGCACGCCGAGCAGATCGCCGAGCGGCAGCGTCTCGCCGACGATCTTTCGGCGGCGCAGAACCGGCTGCGTGACAACTGGCGGCCGCCCAAGGGCACCGGCAGGCATACCCGCGCCACCCGTGCGCCCGGGCTGGTCCGTGCCGTCCACCGGCGGCGGGAGGAGCTGAACGCGCAGGTGGTGGCCGTCCCGCCGCCACCGGCCCGGTTCGCCATGCCCGAGCTGCCGGAGCATCGCGGCGCGACCCTCCTGCGGGCCGCCGGGGTGACGGTGGCCGGACGGCTCACCCGTCCGGTCGGGCTGGCGCTGGAGAGCGGCGACCGGCTGGTGATCACCGGGCCGAACGGCGCGGGGAAGTCGACGCTGCTGACCGTGCTGGCCGGCGACCTGGAGCCGGATACGGGCGCGGTCACCGGCGCGCGGTCGGTCCGCGTCGGACGGCTGGGTCAGGAGTCCGAGCTGCCTGGCACGCGCACGGCGAGGGAGCTGTACGAGGAACAGGCCGCCCGCGCGGGTGTCGCGGGGCCGGGGCTGGGCGAACTGGGCCTGCTCGGCGGGTACGACCGGCACCGGCCGGTGGCCGAGTTGTCGGTCGGTGCCCGGCGGCGGCTGGACCTGGCATTGATGCTGACCCGCCGTCCGCATGTCGTGCTGCTGGACGAGCCGACCAACCATCTGTCGGCCACGCTCGTGGACGAGCTCACCGACGCGCTCGGGGCAACCCCGGCGGCGGTGGTGATCGCCACCCACGACCGGCAGTTGTTGCGGGACACGGAGTCCTGGCCACGACTGGCGTTGTGAGGTTTCAGAGGACCCGGGAAAGTTGCGAAAGGACGATCAACCCGCAAATGATCAGATTCTTGATCTTGTGGTCGACCAGGATGGCCACGAACTCGCGGATGGTGGCGCTCGGCCAGAAGTACCAGGCCGTCGGCGAGCCGATGACCTGGCCGCGCACCTTGGCCCGCCGGGCGATGAGGGCGGCGCGCAGCACGTGGAAGTTGTTCGTGACCACCGTGCACCGATAGTCCGCCTGCCGCTGACACATGATTTCGGCGCTGAAGGTGAGATTCTCGAACGTCGTCCGCGACCGGTCTTCGAGCAGGATCCGCTCACGCGGCAGCCCGGCTTCGACCAGGTAGTCGGCCATGGCGTGGGATTCCGGCAGCTCCTCGTCGGGCCCCTGCCCGCCGGAGGTGACCACCATCGGCGCCCGGCCCTCGGCGTCCACGACGCGTTGGGCCCGCTTCAGGCGGCTGGCGAGCAGTGGCGGCACCCGGTGGCCGTCCAGCAGGCCGGACCCCAGCACCACGATGAAGTCCACGCCCTTTTCGGGACCGATACGGCCGTAGACGATCGAGTAGAGCAGGAAGCAGACGAAGAGGAACGAAACGTAGACGAGGATGCCGTTGAGGCTGCCACGGAGGATGTCGAGCGGTTCCCAGTCGAGCTGGGTGACCGTCGCGTTGAACACGATCAGCGCGCAGATCCCGGCGCCGGTCAGCAAGGACAGTACGTTGGCCGGACCGCGTCCTTCGCGGCGGAGCATGGTGATCCCGTTGCAGATCAGGAACACCGTCAGTGCCAGTACCGTCGGCACGATCAGCAGGATCACGCCCACCGTGACGAAGCCGGCCGCTTCGGGTGACACGGAGGCCAGCAGGGCGATCAGGGTGATGCCGAGGAACAGGAGCGCGAAGAAGAGATAGAAACCGTTTCGCAGCCGACGTCGGTCACGAAGGAAGCTCACCAGGAACGCCGCGCAGCACAAGGCCGCGATGGCGAAAGGTACTGCGGCGGTCTCCACGAGATCTCCAGCTTCCCTCTTCGCCGACGGTGGGCAACTCGCGGTATCGGCACGCGGTGCGGCGGAATTGAATCACACGCGACGTCACCGCGCCCGCTGGACCGGCCGTTCGTCCCAGACCGGCTCGGTGGTCTCGCGCACCTTCCCGTCGGTCCCGAACACGAGGTACCGATCGAAGGACCGCGCGAACCACCGGTCGTGCGTCACCGCCACCGTGGTCCCTTCGTACGCCTCCAGTGCCTGCTGCAATGCTTCCGCCGAAGCGAGGTCGAGGTTGTCGGTCGGCTCGTCGAGCAGCAGGATGGTCGCGCCGCCGATCTCCAGCAGCAGGATCTGGAACCGCGCCTGCTGGCCGCCGGACAGCTTCTCGAACCGCTGGTCGCCCTGGCCGTCAAGTTCGTAGCGGCGCAGGATGTTCATCGCCGGACCGCGGCCACGCGCGTGCTCGATCCAGAGGATGTCGACGAGCGTCCGCCCGAGCAGTTCGGGATGGGCGTGCGTCTGCGCGAAATGCCCGGGGACGACCCGGGCGCCGAGCTTCCACAGTCCGTCGTGCGCGACGTCCTCACCGGCCAGCAGACGCAGGAAATGCGACTTGCCGGAACCGTTCGAGCCGAGCACCGCGACCCGCTCGCCGTAGAAGATCTCCAGGTCGAACGGCTTCATCAGACCGCGGAGTTCGAGGCCCGCGCAGGTGACGGCGCGGACGCCGGTCCGGCCGCCACGCAGCCGCATGGTGATCTTCTGTTCACGTGGGGGAGCGGCGGGTGCTCCCGCTTCCTCGAATTTCCGCAGCCGGGTCTGCGCGGCGTGGTAGCGGGACGCCATTTCGTCGCTGCGTGCGGCGTACTGGCGCATGTCGGCGACGAGTTTCTTGAGCTGGGCGTGCTTTTCGTCCCAGCGGCGGCGCAGTTCCTCGAAGCGTTCGAACCGTTCCGAGCGTGCCTGGTGGTAGGTGCCGAAGCCGTCGCCGTGCACCCAGACGTCGCTGCCGGCGGGCCCGGGTTCGACGCTGATGATCTTCTTCGCCGCCCGCGCCAGCAGTTCCCGGTCGTGTGAAACGAACAGGACGGTCTTCTGGGTCTCCCGCAGCCGCTCTTCCAGCCACAGCTTGCCGGGGACGTCGAGGTAGTTGTCCGGCTCGTCGAGCAGGAGCACGCCGGAACCGCCGAGGAGCAGCGCCTCCAGTACCAGCCGTTTCTGTTCGCCGCCGGAGAGGGTGCGCACCTCCCGCCAGCGTGCCTTCTCGTACGGCAGGTTGAGTGCCGCCGTCGTGCACTTGTCCCACATCACTTCGGCTTCGTAGCCGTGGGCGTCACCCCAGTCGCCGAGCGCTGCGGCGTAGGCCATCTGCGCGGCCTCGTCGTCGCGCTCCATCAGCGCCAGTTCGGCCTCGTCGACAGCGACGGCGGCGGCGCGCAATGCGTCGGGGGACACCGAAACGAGCAGGTCACGCACGGTCCGTTCGTCGCGGACCGACCCGACGAACTGCGGCATCACCCCGAGCCCGCCGCTGATGGTGACCGAGCCGCCGTCGGGTTCGAGTTCGCCGGAGATCAGCCGGAGCAACGTCGTCTTGCCCGCCCCGTTGGCGCCGACCAGCGCGCAGACACTGCCTTCACCGACACGGAACGAGACGTCGCCCAGGAGCATCCTCCCGTCGGGAAGGTAGTACTCGACGTGCGCGACTTCCACATGACCCATGACGATATCCAGACTCTCGTTCCCCGGCCTTCGACAGCCTGCCGTCGAACGCGGAAACCCCGCAACGCAATATCGGATTCTTCGGTAAAGTGGCGACGTGGAGCGAACCCTCTTCGGTATGCGGCTCAAGCTGGTGCTTGCGCTGTTCCTGCCGGAATTGTTCGTCGTCCTCCCGGTCGTCGGCGGAAGCAACCCGCTGAGCCTGGTCACCGCGCTGACAGCCTCCGTGGCGGTCGCCAATCCGCTGGGTCTCGCCGCCGCGCTGGCGGCGTCCCTCACCGCCATCGTAGTCACCCTCGCCCTGCACTTCCGCCTGGAACCGGCGGCCGGGGCGATGCGGGTACGCGCGATCAGCCTGCGCGAACGCGCGGAGTGGTTCGTGAGCCTGCGTGATCCCGACGCGCGCGGCCGCATCCGTTCCCGGGCTCCGTCACCGGGCATCGCGGCTGCCTGACTTCTCCTCGTTCGAAGGTGAGGCAGTCGCTCCTGCCCGCGTACCTTCAAACGACGGAGTGACCACTTCATGTTCGATGTCTTTCTGTACCCTGTTTCCGCCATTCTCTGGTTCTGGCATCAGGTTTTCGGCGCCGTGTTGAGTCCCGATTCGGGTGTGGCCTGGGTGCTGTCCATCATGTTCCTCGTCTTCACCCTGCGTCTCCTGCTGGTCAAACCCGCGCTCAGCGCACTGCGGGCGGGCCGCCGCACGCAGGCACTCGCCCCGCGGATGCGGAAGCTCAAGGAGAAATACGGCAAGGATCGCCAGCGGATGGCGAAGGAGATCCAGAAACTCCACGCCGACAACGGTTCCAGCCCGCTGGGTGGCTGTCTCCCGGCGCTGATCCAGCTGCCGGTCTTCCTGTCGCTGTACTGGGTGCTGCGTGATTTCACCCCTGGCGCCCAGTCGAACCACGTCTTCGACCGCGAAGGCGTGCAGTCCTTTTTGAACGCGGACCTGTTCGGCGCGAAACTCGGCAACTGGCTTTCGCAATCGGCGGCCGAGCTGGCCGCGTACGGCACCGGCCACGCCAAGATGATCGCGGTCGGGGTGCCGTTGATGCTGATCGCGAGCCTGGCGACGTTCCTCTCGATGCGTGCGGGCCTCGCCCGGCAGACCGCGAGCGCCCCGCAGGCGGCGGGGATCGCCAAGCTGATGATGTACCTGGCGCCGCTCGGGATGCTGGTCTCGGGTTCGTTCTTCCCGGTGCCGATCGGCGTGCTGCTGTATTTCCTGGCCACCAACGTGTGGACCCTGGGACAGCAGCATTTCCTCACCAAGGTCGTCGACAGGGAAGAGGAGACGCGGACGATCGCGAAACCGAAGGTGGCTGGGCCGCGACCAGGTCAGAAACCCCGGCGTGGCTAGGGCGTGTCTGGCCTGGATCACGACGATTCCCGGCACGAACTGTTCGGTACCGGCGTGTCGGGCGGCTCCTGATCGGGAATCATCTCGCTCTGCCTGGGAACTGTTCCCGGGCGGGTGGGTGTTCCCGGCGCCGGTCCGGCGCCGGGAACGCGTTCAGTGTTTCCGCAGGTGACGGCCGGTGATCGACGCCGGTTCCTCGGCGAGAGCGGCCGGCGAGCCTTCGAACACGACGGTCCCACCGTCGAAACCCGCGCCCGGTCCGATGTCGATGACGTGGTCGGCGTGCGCGATCACGCGCTGGTTGTGTTCGATGAGGACAAGGGTCGCCCCGGCGTCGACAAGGTCGTCGCACAGGACGAGCAGCCGGTCGACGTCGCTGCCGTGCAGCCCGGCGGTGGGTTCGTCGAGTACCAGCCGCAGGTCCTCGGCGGGGCCCGCGTCGGCGAGGTGGCGGGCGAGCAGCAGTCGTTGCCTTTCCCCGCCGGACAAGGTGTCCAGGCTCTGCCCGATGGTCAGGTAGCCGAGCCCGACCCGGTCCAGCCAGGTCAGCCGGCGCGCGATGGGGGAGTCGTCGCCGAACAGGGTGGCGGCGTCCGCGGGGTTCATCGCCAGCACGTCGGCGATCGTATGGCCGTCCAGCGTCGCGGCGAGCGCGTCCGGGTTGAACCTGGTGCCACCGCAGGCGTCGCAGGCGGTCTGGACGTCGTCGAGGAACGCCAGGTCGGTGACGATCACACCCTTTCCCTTGCAGACAGGGCAGGCACCGCGGCCGTTCGCGCCGAACCACGACGAAGGCAGTCCGGTGGCCTTGCCGAAGGTGTCGCGGATCGGTTCGGCGACGCCGAGCACGGTGGCGGGGGTCGACCGGATGCCGCCGCGCAGCGGTGCCTGCTCGACGACGACGAAACCGGGGTACTGCCGGGGAAGTTCGCCCGCGATCAACGTGCTTTTACCGGAGCCGGCGACGCCGGAGACGACAGTCAGGACGCCGAGTGGCACGTCGACGGTGATGTCCCGCAGGTTGTGGCTGCCTGCCCCCTCGATCGTCACGGTTCCGCGCGGGGAACGGGTTCGCTTCTTGAAGTCGAGCGGCGCGCGGAGGACACGGCCGGTTTCGGTGCCGGTCGAGGTGAGTTCGCCCGGCGTGCCTTCGAACTGGACGCGGCCGCCGTCGACACCGCCGCCTGGTCCGAGGTCGATGACGTGGTCGGCGGCGGCGATGACCGCGGGATGGTGCTCGACCACGAGGATCGTGTTGTGCGCGTCCCGGAGCTTCGCCAGTAGTTCGAGGAGCCGGTGCACGTCGTGTGGATGCAGGCCCGTGCTCGGCTCGTCGAATACGTAGCAGACGTCACTGAGGGCGCTGCCGAGATGGCGGACGATCTTGACCCGCTGGGCCTCGCCGCCGGACAACGTCCTCGACTCCCGGGACAGCGTCAGGTAACCGAGCCCGACGGATTCCAGCGCGTCCAGCCGTTCCCGCAGCGCCCGCAGAAGCGGTGCCACCGACGGATCGCGCACGGCCGCCACGAGGTCCCGCAGGTCGACGAGCGGCAACGCCGACCAGTCCGCGATGGACCGGCCGTCGATCAGGCTCTTCCTGGCCGCTTCGCCGAGGCGGGTGCCGTCGCAGTCCGGGCAGGTGCCGCGGCTCACGACGTCGGCGAGCCCTTCCTGTTCTTCGGCGGTGAGCCGCGACGGCGTCTTGCGCAGGTAGGACTCCCGCAGTCGCGGGATGACGCCGTCGAAGGTGCCGTGTTTGGGATACTCGGGGCCGGGATCGTCCAGGGCGAGCCCTTCCGCGTACAGCAGGGTGTCGATCTTCTTCGCCGGTAATCGTCCTAAAGGGACACTCGGATCGACGAGTCCCGAGTGGACCAGTCGTTTCCACCGGTAGGTCCCTGGTGCGAAGGTCGGGAACCGCACGGCACCGTCATGCAGGCTTCGTGAGCGGTCGAGCAACCGGTCGAGGTCGATGTCGTCGACCACGCCGAGCCCTTCGCAGCGTGGGCACATCCCGCTGGGGTCGTTGAACGAGTAGGCGGGCGAGAACCCGGCGCTCGGCTCCCCGAGCCGGGAGAACAACAGGCGCAGCAGGGGCGCGATGTCGCTCGCCGTGCCGACGGTGGATCGCGCGTTCCCGGTGAACCGCCGCTGATCGACGATCGTGGTGAAGACCAGCCCGTCGATCCGGTCGACGTCGGCAGGCGGATGCTGGGGGAGCCGGTTCCGGACGAACGACGGATAGGTCCCGGTGACCAGGCGTTCGGCCTCGGCGGCGATCGTGTCGAACGCCAGCGACGACTTCCCCGATCCCGACACGCCGGTGAACACCGTCAGCCGATGCTTCGGCACCCGCGTCGACACCTCGCGGAGGTTGTGCGTCCGCGCACCTTCCACCGTGATCCACTGGCCACGTTCGGTCCTCGACCCTTGAACTTCGGACATGGGATCAGGCTACGATCAGATGTGGCCGGTTTCCGGCCACAATTATCAGCGCTGGCCGGGAGGCGCCATGACCGCACCAAGGGAACGGATGCTCCGCCTGCTGTCGCTCCTGCAGACCGGACGGCAATGGACCGCGGTCGAACTCGCCTCGGCGATGGAAGTCCCTCCCCGCACCCTCCGCCGCGACATCGATCACCTGCGTAACCTCGGCTACCCGGTGGAAAGCAGCCGCGGTCCCGGCGGCAACTACCGGCTCGTCGCCGGCGCCGCGTTACCGCCGCTCATGCTCGAACACGACGAAGCGATCGCCACCGTGCTCGGCCTGCGCCTCGCAGCCGCCGGGGGAACCGGCATCGACCTCACCGCCGAGTCCGCGGACCGCGCGGCCGCGAAACTCCGTCGCATCCTCCCGGCGGCCCTGCGCCGCAAGACCGACGAAGTCCTCGCCGCGATCGAGTTCGCCCAAGGCGACCGGCCGTCGGTCACACCGGACATCCTCGGTGTGCTCGCCGCCGCGATCGCGGCCCGCCGGTGCCTCGAGTTCGAGTACACCGCGAAGGTCGGGACGTCATCCCGGACCGTCGAGCCGATGCGCCTGGTGCAGCTCGGGCGGCGCTGGTATCTCTACGCCTGGGACCTCGACCGGCGGGACTGGCGGAACTTCCGTCTCGACCGGATCGACGGGCCGAGGATGACCGAAGTGGCGTTCGAGCCCCGCACTCTCCCGGTCGACGACGTCGCCGGACATCTCGAAGAACGCTTCAACAGCCCGAAATCACTGCGGATCGTCCTCACCCTGCACGTCGGCGCGCGTGAAGCGGCGGCTCGCCTCCACCGCGTCGACG
The DNA here is from genome assembly GCF_040682875.1 of Amycolatopsis sp. NPDC051071. Taxonomy (NCBI): domain Bacteria; kingdom Bacillati; phylum Actinomycetota; class Actinomycetes; order Pseudonocardiales; family Pseudonocardiaceae; genus Amycolatopsis; species Amycolatopsis sp. NPDC051071. Next base: position 27,409 of record NZ_JBFBBY010000105.1, read on the forward strand.
GGACTCTCGAAGCCCTCGACGACCAGCGCTGCCGGTATGTCGCCTACGTCGACTCCTTTGAATGGCTGGCCGTCGTCCTGACCGTTACCGACATCGACTTCACAGTGGACGAGCCCGCCGGATTCCGAGACCACCTCGCACGCACCGGGCGACGTCTGCTGCGGGCCACGGAATCCGGGTAGCGGGTCCTGCAGTTCGTAGGTGATCTGCGACGAGCTGTGCTGGGACCGTTGGCGGCGCTTCCGTGGTGGCGGCAACACAGCAAGATCCGTATCGCGGTTATGTCTGCGACGGTGACAGCCGATGGACAGGCGAGTCCATGCGAGATTGGTGGCGTGACCGTGGCCGTTTGATGAGTATCTGGAATCGCTTCTGCCCGAATGGTCGACCAGCGACAGGCCTGACGAGCGGGAAGCTGCCCATGGGCTTAGGGACTTCGCCGCTTACATCGCTGCGGGGCTCAACGCGGATCTCCGGAAGCTCTGGGCTACTACCTGATCTCCGGTGAGCACTGATGACGATCGGACGATCGGCTGTCCGGTACCTGGGTGGACTCACGACCCCTGGGCCACCGCCGGTTGCGCGGGCAGGTCGAGGAGCCCGTCGCCGGTTCGGTGGCGGGCTCCTCGGGTGCTGTGCGGGTCAGGTGATGGCGCGGTGGAGGATGTTGCGTCGG
>NZ_JBFBBY010000106.1:0-27864 GCF_040682875.1 Amycolatopsis sp. NPDC051071
CTGGATGATCGCGGTCGCCGGGATCCGGTCGCGCCCCTTTGAGACGTTGAACGTCTCAAAGGGGGCCTTCAGGACATGCGGCGGAGCCTGCCCCACCCTCGCCCCTCGGTCCACAGCGACTTGGGAGATTAAGCAAGAACCAAGCAGCTCAGCGGTCACGTTCCTTGGCGAACAAGGACTTCGACCACCCGTAGCCGACGAGTGCGAGCAGGACACACCAGCCGAGCGCGATCGGCCCGCTGCCGCCGATCGGAGTGCCGAGCAGCAGCCCCCGGATCGTCTCGATGATCGGGGTGAACGGCTGGTAGTCGGCAAACCAGCGCAGCCAGGCGGGCATCGAGTCGGTCGGGACGAAACCGCTGCCGAGGAAGGGAAGCAGCATGAAGATCATCGGCGAGTTGCTGGCCGTCTCGACGCTTTTGGCCGCCAGGCCCAGTGCCACCGAAAGCCAGGTGAGCGCGATGGTCAGCAGCAACAGCAAGCCGGCGACCGCGAACCATTCGCCGACATCGGCCGCCGGCGAGAAGCCGACGAGCAGGGTGACGCCGAAGACGACGGCGAGCGCGAACACCGTCTGGATGAGTGCGCCGACGACGTGCCCGGTCAGCACCGAGGCCTTGCTGATCGCCATGGTGCGGAACCGGGCGATGATGCCTTCGGTCATATCCGTCGCGACCGAGATGGCGGTGCCGAGCGCCGCACTGCACACGGTGATGAGCAGGATGGCGGGCGTGACGTAACCGACGTATTCGGCCCGGCCGCCCGCGCCGCCGAGCCCGTTCCCGAGGGTGCCACCGAAGACGTACACGAACAGCAGCAGGAACACGATGGGCTGGCCGACCAGCATGATGGTGAGCGACGGATACCGTTGCATATGCCGGAGATTGCGGCGCAGCATGGTCGCCGAGTCGCGCATCGACAGGGACAGGGTGGTCATCGGGCCATCTCCTTGGTCGCTTCGGTCCGGTGACCGGTGAGGCTGAGGAACACGTCGTCGAGATCCGGGGTGTGCACGGTGAGGCTGTCGACCGCGACGGCTTCGGCCTCGAGCCGGTCGAGCACGGCGCGGAGGGCGGTGACCGTGCCGTCGGTCGGCACGCGCAGCGCCAGGCCCTCTTCGTCCGATGTGGACACTTGCAGGACGCGGGACGCCAGCCGCAACGCCGAACTGTCGGGGAAACGCAGCTGCATATGCCCACCGGGCGCTCGGTGCTTCAGCTCGTCGGGCGTGCCCTGCGCGACGATCCGGCCACCGTCGAGGACGGCGATCCGATCGGCGAGCTGGTCGGCCTCGTCCAGGTATTGCGTGGTGAGGAAGATCGTCACGCCGTTCGCGACGAGGTCCCGGATGATCTGCCACATCGTGCGGCGGCTGCGCGGGTCGAGCCCGGTGGTCGGCTCGTCGAGGAAGATGACCTTGGGGTCACCGATCAGCGTCATCGCCAGGTCCAGTTTGCGGCGCATGCCTCCCGAGAAGGTGGCGGGTTTCTTCTTGGCGACTTCGGTGAGCTCGAACCGGTCCAGTAGTTCGGCGGCGCGTCGGCGGCCCGCGCGGCGTGGCAGGTGATGCAGATCCGCCATGAGGAACAGGTTTTCCTCGCCGGTGAGCAGGTTGTCGACCGCGGAGAACTGGCCGGTGAGGCCGATCGCGGAGCGGATGCCGTCCGGATCGGTGGCCAGATCGGCTCCGGCGACGGTCGCGGCGCCCCCGTCCGCGGTGATCAAAGTGGACAGGATGTTGACGGTGGTGGTCTTGCCCGCGCCGTTGGGGCCGAGCAAGGAGAAGACGGTGCCGGTCGGGACATGCAGGTCGATGCCGTCCAGTACGACCTTGTCGCCGTAGGACTTGCGCAGTCCGGTCGCGGAAATGGCCGGGTGGCTCATGATGTTCCCCCTGGTGGGTAAGGCCGGATGGGTCAGGAACGGCGGACGATGATGTCGCCGACGGAGGTGCTGGCGTGTACTTCGACCTTGTCGGTCGTGGCGCCGGGCTCGGTGGCGGTGTCCAGGTCGTTCAGGACCCGGCCGAAGTTGGTCTTCACGTCGAGCCAGGCCGCGGTGCCCTCGCGAAGCCCGATTTCGATGTCGCCCAGCGAACTCTCGAGCGTGAGCGTGCCACGGGCCGCGTCCAGTACCCGGACCGTTCCGTTGGCGGTCTTGGCGTCGACTCCCTCTTCGGCCCGCTCGACGGTGATGTCGCCATTGGCCGAGCGGACGCGCAGTGTGCCACCCGCCGCTCCGATGGTGGTGAGACCGTTGGAGTTTTTGATCGCGCCGGTGCCGGTGATCTCGCCGATGTGCACACGCCCGGTACTCGTGGTGACGTCGGCGTTGCCGTCGACGTGCTCGACGGTGACGTTCCCGGCGGCGGTGTGCACGTTCAGCCTGCCGGTGCGGTCGAGCCGGAGGCTCCCGGTGCCGGACTTGTAGCGGCACTCGCCGAGCCGTCCGGTCACGTGGAGGTCGCCGAGTCCGGTGCGGCCCTGCAGCCGTGAGCCGGTGGGCAGTTCGATGGTCACGTCGATCGACCTCGTCTTGCGGGAGAAGTCGATCAGGCGCATTTTCGGCGCCCTGACCGAAAGTGTGCCGCCGGAGAATTCGACGACGGTTTGTTCCGCGGCCTTGACGTCGGACTCGTCGGTCTTGTCGACCGGAGCGACTTCGACGACCGTGTCGGTGCGGTCAGTGGCGACGATGCGGACGTGCCCGACAACGGGATCGACGTCCACGAGGATCGGTTCGGGAGTGGCGAAAGAAGGCATGGTTGTCCCCTCAAAAGTGGTGCGTTGGATGTTTGTGCTGGTCAGCCGGTTCTAGGGCGTGTCTGACAAATCTGGTCGCGGTCTTCGCTCCCAGGCGACCAGATTTGCCAGACACGCCCTAGCTGACCCAGCCGGTGTAGCGTTGCGCGAAGCGGCGGCCGCCGGTCGGAGTGGCAGGGGCGGACTGGGCCGACGGCTGCAAAGCGGCGTACGCGGCGCGGACGAGCCACGCGTTGACCGACCGGCCTTGTGCGGCCGCGGCCTCCTCGACTCGTGCCTTGAGGTGCTCCGGAAGCCGGAAGTTGATCCTTGCCGTGGCGCCCTCGTCATCCGGCACCACGGCCTCTTCGGGCTGCGGCGCCGGAGCGACGTAGCCGGAGCCGACGGGCTCCGACGGCCCGGCAGCGGGAACGCTGACGGCGAAACTCGCCTCGCCCGCCCGCAGCCGGACCTCGACCGAACCGGGCGCGAGATCCCGCGTGATCTCGTCCGACGCGGCCGAAAGCGCCTCCAGCAGCGTGAGGTGGATGGCCGACGTGAGCGGCGCGGTCAACCGTTCGGCGAGGGCGCTCGCCTCCGCCCCGCCCGCCTCGGCGGCGACCGCGAGCTCTCGGCGAACCTTGTCCACAAACGGCGTCAAGTCCATGACGCCACTATGGCACCACCGTGGCGCCAACGCAAGTACATAGTGGCATCACGGTACGCCAAAGTGGCGTCTGCGCAGGCCAGCGCCTGGGAATTGAGGCTTCAGCGAAGGCGGACGCGGCTCAGCAGCCGGTCCACGACGTCGGGAAGCGACTGCTCCTCCGACCCTTCGAGCCACAGCACGTTCCCGGTCCGCAGGGTGGCGAGGAACGTCGCCGCGGTGAGCCGGGCCAGCTCCAGGTCCAGGCCGTGCCCCCGGGCGAGCAGCACCGCCGTCAGGTCACGCTCCAGCGCGAACTGGTCACTGGCCTGCTGCGCGAGCAGTGACGGATGCCGTCGCAGCAGCCGCAGTTGCGCCACCCACTCGCGGTCGGGGACCGGCTGCGCCCGGTACAGCTCCTGGCACGCGGCGCGAAGCGCCGGCCACGGCTTCTCGCCGGACGGCCTGCCTTCGACCAGCGACACCAGCGCCCCGGTGCGCTCGCGGTCGGCGTGCAGGATCGCGTCCTCTTTGTTCGCGAAGTAGTTGGAGAAGGTCCGCCGGGACACGCCCGCCGCGTCGGCGATGTCCTCGACGGTTACGCCGTCGAGACCGTGCTCCATCGCCAGGCGCAGCGCGGCCTCGTGCAGCGCGTGCCGCGTCGCCGCCTTTTTGCGGGTGCGGAGCGTGTCGAGGGTGTCCACCAGGACAGCGTAGCCATCGGAATAAAGTGCCCACTGTGCAAGTTTGCACAGTGGGCAATAATTGACCCCAGGCTCGAAGGGACGTCATGAAGACCGAAGGAACCACGGTGGAGGCGCCGTCCGGCGCGATGGGGCACCGCGAGGTGCTCGAATCGCTGTCGGGGCTGCTGCTCGCGCTGCTGGTGGCCATGATCAGCTCCACGGTCGTGTCGACCGCGCTGCCGTTGATCATCGGCTCACTGAACGGCAGCCAGACCCAGTACACGTGGGTGGTCACGGCCACCCTGCTGGCGGCGACGGCCACCACCCCGCTCTGGGGCAAACTCGCCGACCTGTACAACAAGAAAACGCTGGTCCAGATCGCGATCGTGATCTTCGTGATCGGTTCGATGATCAGTGGTTTCAGCGAGAACACCGGACAGCTGATCGCCGCCCGCGCGTTCCAGGGCATCGGCGTCGGCGGTCTGCAGGCGCTGGTACAGGTCGTGATCGCGGCGATCATCCCGCCGCGTGAACGTGGCCGCTACAACGGCTACCTCGGTGCCGTCATGGCCGTCGCCACGGTCGGCGGGCCGCTGCTCGGCGGCCTGATCGTGGACGTGCCGTGGCTGGGCTGGCGGTGGTGCTTCTTCGTCGGCGTGCCGATCGCGGTACTCGCGTTCATCGTGCTGCAACGGACCCTGAAGCTGGAGACCGTGCGCCGGGACGACGTACGCGTCGACTACCTCGGCGCCGGTCTCATCGCCGCCGGGGTGAGTGTCCTGCTGATCTGGGTCTCGTTCGTCGGCAACTCGTTCGACTGGCTGTCGTGGCAGACCGCCCTCATGGTGGCGGGTGGTGTCGTGCTCCTCGCGTTCGCCCTGCTGGTGGAGCGGAAGGTCAAGGAACCCGTCGTACCACTGCACATCATCACCCAGCGCACCCCCGCGCTGGCGATCATCGCGAGTCTCGCCGTCGGCATGGCGATGTTCGGCGGCGCGGTGTTCCTCGGCCAGTACTTCCAGATCGGCCGCGGCTACACGCCGACGGAGGCCGGGCTGCTGACCATCCCGCTGATGGCCGGTGTGCTGGTGTCCTCGACCGTCACGGGGCGCCTGATCAGCCGCTCCGGCTCGATCAAGCCCTACCTCGTGGCGGGCACGATCACCCTGGTGATCGGGTTCCTCGGGCTGGGCACGGTCGATCACGCCTCGCCGCTGTGGCTGGTCGGTGTCGCGATGGCGATCGTCGGCATCGGTGTCGGCATGACGATGCAGAACCTCGTGCTCGCCGTGCAGAACACCGTGCCCTTGCGGGATCTCGGCTCCGCGAGCGCTTCCGTCACCTTCTTCCGCTCGCTCGGCGGCACCATCGGTGTCTCGGTGCTGGGCGCCGTCCTCGCGAACCGGGTGACCGCCGACCTGTCCACCGCACTGCACGTGCCGGAAGGCCAGGCGTCGACGGGCAGCGTCAGCGCGCTGAACCTCAAGGCGCTGCCGCCGGAGGTCCAGACGGTCGTGCACACCGTGTACGGCGACGCGACCGCGCAGATCTTCCTGATCTCCGCGGCGGTGGGCGTCGTCGGCGTGATCGCGGCACTGCTGCTGAAACCGCTCACCCTGCGCACGACCCTCGACGTGGAGACGAAGACCGATGAGCCGGCGTCCGACCCGGTCGCCGGATAGGCGCCCGGGATGAGCGCGCCGGGGGCCTTCGAGTCCACTGTGGAGCGTTTCGGCCCGCCCCGGGGGAATCCGGGGCGGGCCATCCTGGTCGGGGTCGACGGCTCCGACACGGCCATGCGGGCGGCGGCCTTCGCCTTCGGCATGGCGCGACGCGAGAGCGGCAGGCTGATCGTCACCTTCGTCGTCTGCCGGACGGCGCTGACGAACCTCGGCCCGGCGGTCGCGGCGACGGTCGAGCACGACACGACGTTGCAGGTGTACGCCGAACTCCGCGAGCAGATCCGTGCGGCCGCCGAGGAACTGGAGGTACCGGTCAGTTTCTTGAAGACCTACGGCGACCCGTACACCGCGTTACGCGACACCGCCGACCGCAGCCAGGTCGACACGGTGGTGGTCGGTGCCTCACAGAAGGCGGGACACCGGTTCGCGGGCTCGGTCGCGACGAAGCTCATCAAGGCCGGGCATTGGCCGGTGCTCGTTGTACCTTGACGACCAGTGCCTTGACCTGCTGCCCAAGAACGAGACGGCTCCCACGGCGGCGACGACGAGCGCGCACCCGGTGAGTTGAAGCGGGGTCGGCCACTGGCCGAGCAGGACGGCCCCGAACACGATCGCGGCGGCGGGTTGCAGCATGAGCACCGCGGACCCGCCGCTCGCCGTCAATGCCGAGAACGCCTTCCCCACCAGAAGCCAGCCGACCACCTGCGCGGTCACGGCCAGCAAAAGCAGCCACAGCAACGCCGACGCCGTCGGCGTGACGTCGAGGTTTCCCGCCACCAGACCCGAAAGGCCGCCCACCGTCGCGGAGGCCGCGGTCGCCGTGGCGAGCATCGTCGTGCGGCCGCCGCCTTCGGTTCCGGCCCGGCGCAACAGGATGAGGTAACCGGCGTAGGCGACGCCCGCCAGCACCGCCATGACGGTCCCGTACCAGGGATCGCTGCCCGCGGTGCCGCCGTCCGCCAGTCCCCCGGCCAGCGCCGTACCCGCCAGCATGAGCGGGATCGACATCCAGAAGAACCGCGACGGCCGCTCGCCGAACCACAGTAGCCCGGCCAGCGGGACGAGGACGACCTGGATGTTGACCAAGGCCGTCGCGACGCCCGCGCCGACGGAGAGGATCGCCTCGCTCCACAGCACCATGTCGATGCCGAGCAGGACGCCCGCCAGCACGTGCCGCCGTCGCGCGGCCGGGCTGTGGCGGTGTCCCCGTTCCCGCGCCCGGGCCAGCACCATGAGGATCGGCAACGCGAACAGGCAGCGGAAGAACGTCGCGGTCGTCGAGCTCACGCCGGACAGCGCGACGAGCGGGGCGGACAAGGCGATCGCGAGTGCGCCGAGCAGTCCTTGCGTCCGCGGATCGGCGAGAATTCGGGAGTGGGGCATGTCTTCGATTCGATCGCACGGTGGCCGGAAGGACCAGCGAGATCCTCTTACCGCGAGGGTTAAGCTCGGCTAACGAATGGCGACCTGTCCAATGTGGAGCGATTGCGCATGCTGCACGCGGTGTGGCGGCGCGGATCGCTCGCGGCGGCGGCCGAACTGCTGCACGTGACGCCGTCGGCGATCTCCCAGCAGCTGACCAAACTGGAACGGGAGGCGGGTACCGGGCTCCTCGTCCGGCACGGACGCGGTGTCCGCCTCACCCCGGCGGGTCTGCTGCTCGCGCAACGCTCGGACCGCGTCCTCGCCGAACTCCGCGCCGCCCGCGCCGATCTGGACTCGCTCACCGGGGCGACCACCGGCGTTGTCGAGATCGGCGCGATCCCGTCCGGGGTGCACACGTTCATCGCGCCCGCGCTGACCGGCCTCACCGTCCGCCACCCCGGCATCGAGGCCCGGCTGCACGAGGTCGAACCGGAAGTGGCCCTGCCCGCGCTCGCCGACGGGGTCTTCGACGTCTTGGTCGTCGAAACCTGGGAGAACCTGCCGCTCACCAGGCCGCCGAACACCCGCTGGACCGTCCTGCGCGATGACTCGGCGATGATCGCGCTCCCCGCCGGACATCGCCTGGCAGGCGAGGAGTCGGTGCGCGCCGAGGATCTGGCGGATGAGATCTGGGTCGCGTGGGCCCGCCCCAACCTCGCGAACGCCTGGCTGCGCCAGACCCTGCGCGAACGGGGTATCGAGCCGACCGTGCGGCATACGGTCAGCGGTTTCGGCACCCAGTTCGCCGTCGTCGCCGGGCTCGGCGCCGTCACGCTCGTCCCGAGTATGGCCACCACGATCGCGCCGCCGGACGTGGTGTGCACCGCACTCGCTCCCCCACTGCACCGGCAGCTCTACGCCGTGCAACCCCATGGCGAAACGCGCCCCGCCATCGCCGAATGCGTCGCCGCGCTGGTGGAGGCGGCTCGCAGCTGGGGCCCGCAACCCCGCCTCCGGCCGCGTCGCCCGCTCAGGGAATGAAGTTCACTCCGGGAACAGCGGAGAGGGCGCGCCGAGCAGGTGACCGCGGTGTCGCAGGTGCAAGTCGAAGAACGCCAACGGATAAGCCCGCCGTCGGCGTACGCCCGAGCCGGAACCACGGCGCCGATCTGCTGTTCGACCTGAGCGGAAGTCAACCCCGCAGATCGGCGGCCTGGGGAATCAAGGTCACGAAGTCGCTGTAGGTCAAGGCGGGTGTTGCGAAAGCCAGTTTCGCAACGTCGAAGGTTGCGAAGTGGCTTTCGCAACAGGCTCTCCTGTCGCCGGAGCCCCCGCAGCACTAGCCGTACCGGCAGCGGCAAGCTGCACCATTAGCGCCAGCCCGAGCCCCGGCGCCAGCCAACCCTTCAGCGGCAAGCTGCACCGTCAGCGGGTTAGCCGAACTCCGGCATCAGCCGATCCCTCAGCGCCAGCCGAGCTCCGGCGCCACGTGGGTGAGGATGCTTTCCAGCACGTGGGCGTTGTACTCGACCCCGAGCTGGTTCGGGATGGTCAGCAGCAGGGTGTCCGCGGCCTGGATGGCCTCGTCCTCCTTGAGCGCCCGCACGAGCTCGTCCGGCTCGGCGGCGTACGAGCGGCCGAAGATCGCCCTGGTCGTCTCGTCGATCATGCCGACCTGGTCGCGCGAATCGCGATCGCGGCCGAAGTAGGCCCGGTCCAGATCACTGGTCAGCGCGAAGATGCTGCGGCTGACCGACACTCGCGGCTCTCGCGGGTGGCCCGCTTCCTTCCACGCCTCACGATAGGCCTCGATCTGCTTGCGCTGCTGGACGTGCAGCGGCTCCCCGGTCTCGTCGTCCTTGAGCGTGGAGCTCTGCAGGTTCATGCCCAGCTTCGCGGCCCAGACGGCGGTCGCGTTCGAGCTGGAACCCCACCAGATCCGCTCGCGCAGTCCCTCGGAGTACGGCTCGAGCCGCAGCAATCCCGGCGGGTTGGCGAACATCGGCCGCGGGTTCGGTGTCGCGAAGCCCTCGCCCTTGAGCAGTTCGAGGAGGGCCTCGGTGCGGTTCCTTGCCATGTCGGCGGCGGTCTCGCCCTCGGCGGGGGCGTAACCGAAGTACCGCCAGCCGTCGATCACCTGCTCGGGGGATCCCCGGCTGATGCCGAGCTGCAGCCTGCCACCGGAGATGAGGTCGGCGGCGCCGGCGTCCTCCGCCATGTACAGCGGGTTCTCGTAGCGCATGTCGATCACGCCGGTGCCGATCTCGATCTTCGAGGTCCGCGCGCCGATCGCCGAAAGCAACGGGAACGGGCTGCCTGCCTGCCGGGCGAAGTGGTGCACGCGGAAGTACGCGCCGTCCACGCCGAGCTCCTCGGCGGCGACCGCCAGGTCGATCGACTGATGCAGGAAGTCGGCGGCGGACCGGGTCTCGGAATGCGCACTCGCCGACCAGTGGCCGAACGACAGGAATCCAATCTTCTTCACAAACCTGCAAGCGTCCGGAAGCCCGATTTGATTCCCGCCGTGCCGGTGTCTCAGGCGACCAGATCCATCCGGAGGAATTCGGTGATACGGAGCAGTTTCGGCGGGCGGGCGACCTCGTCGGCGAAAGCCCGGAACGCCTCGTCTCTTCCGACGAGACGGGGGGCGGCCAGCTCCACCTCCTTCCCGTCGATGCGAAGACGCGCCCCCTTGTGCGCCAAGACGTTCCGCACCCAGTCCGCACCCGGCCCGTACACGGGCACGAATACGTAGCCGCCGTCCACCGGATGCGCGTCCAGTGGTGTGCGGTAGGTCTCGCCCGAGGCACGGCCGACGTGGATCAGCACCGGATAAGTCCCCCTTGCGAGCACTCGGGGGTTGAACAACCGCTTCGTGACCTGGCCCCACCATTTCGGCATCGGCATCGCGGCCTCCTTCCTTACGCCCGTAAGGCTGGCTTACGCCGGTAAGGTTGTCAACACCCTTACCTCGAGGAGCCACCAGTGTCACCACGGCAATCGCTCACCAGGGACCGCGTGCTGCGAGCCGCGATCCAGGTCGCGGATCGCGGCGGCGTGGAGGCGATGACGATGCGGCGGGTGGCCCAGGAACTGGGCGTGGAGGCGATGTCCCTCTACCACCACGTACCGAACAAGGACGCCATCCTCGACGGTGTGGTCGACGCGGTGTTCGCGGCGATCGACCTGCCCGATACGGGGAAAGCCGACTGGCGCGACGCGATCCGCGAGCGCGCTTCGTCTGCGCGCGCGGTGCTGGCGCGGCACAGCTGGGCACTCGGCCTCGTGGACTCCCGGCGCAACCCGGGGCCGTCGACGCTCCGGCATCACGACGCCGTCCTGGGTGTCCTGCGACGGGCGGGGTTCACGCTTCCGATGGCCGTGCACGCCGTCTCGCTCATCGACAGTTACGTGGGCGGGTTCGTCCTCCAGGAGGCGAATCTCCCGGTGACCACCCGGAACGACGTCGAGCAGGTCGCGGGCGGCATCCTCGAGCACCTGCCCGAGGGCGAGCTCCCCTACCTCACGGAACTGATCACCGACCACGCCCTGAAGCCGGGCTACGACCACACGAGCGAGTTCGCCTACGGGCTGGATCTCATCCTGGATGGACTCGAAGCCCGCCGGGGATCCCTTCAGTCCCGTGACTCGCCGCGGAAAGCGTCGACGTCCGGAACCATTTCGGGCTGATCGCCCAGGCACGACACCATCGCGCGGGGAGTTCCGTGTACCTCTGGACGACATACTCGTCGCTCTCTGTGTGAAAGCCGGAAGGGTCAGCACAAGGCCTGGCTGGCGATGCGCCCGTCGCGTACTTCCGCGATCTGATCGGCCGCGCCCAGATGGGTCTTGTCGTGGGTGACCAGCACCGTCGCCGTGGCCCACTCGCGGGTCAGCCGGGCGATGAGGTCGATGACGGCCGCACCTCGTTCGTGGTCGAGCGCACTGGTGGGTTCGTCGATCAGGAGGACGGAAGGTTCGTTCATCAGGGCCCGGGCGATGTTCACGCGCTGACGCTGGCCGCCGGACAGCTGATGCGGCCGCCGCCGCTCGTAGGCCGCGAGACCGACGGCGTCGAGCAGATCCCTGGCCCGGCCGGTCGCCTTGGCCGGTGACCGGCCGTCGATCTGAGCCATCACCTGCAGTTGTTCGACGGCGGTCAGGGACGGCAGGAGATTGGGCTGCTGGAAGACGATGCCGATCTCGCGGCGGCGCAGGCCGGCGCGTTCGGCGCGGCTCAGCCCGGTGACGTCGCCGCCGTTGATCGTGACGGTGCCCGTGTCGGGGGCGATGAGGGTGGCCGCGACCGCCAGCAGGCTGGATTTCCCAGAGCCGGACGGACCGGCGACAGCGGTGAGGCTGCCCGATGGAACGGCCAGGGTCACCCGGTCGAGGGCGGTGAGCCGGGCCTCGCCGTCGGGATAGGTGAGCGTGATGTCGGTCAGGTCGAGGCTCATCGGGCACTCCCCAGTGCGGTCAGCGGGTCGACGGCGGTGACGCGTCGCAGGGACAGTGCGGCACCGAGGCCGCCGAGCAGGATCATCACGGCCGCCGGGCCGAGAACGGTGCCGGGATCGAGGACGAAGGGAACCGCCGATCCGGAGACTGCCGCGCCGAAACCGGCGGCGAGGCCGGTACCGATGAGGGTGCCGCCGGTGAGCAGGACGACGGCTTGCCCCAATGCGTCCTTCAGGAGACCGGCCGTGGAGGCGCCGAGTGCCTTGAGGACGGCGATGTCACCACTGCGCTGGATGGTCCAGATCATGAAGAAGGCTCCGACCACCAACGCGGAGATGGCGAACAGGAAGCCACGCATCAACTGCAGGGACCCATTTTCGGAGGAGTAGGACCCGATCGCGGACAACGAGTCCGCTTTGGACACCGTCTTGGTGCCCGCGGCCTCGTCGGTCGCGGGCACGTCGGCACCGGACGTGCTGAGCGCGATCACCGTCGCGGCCGGGCGGCCATCGACGGCGGGCCGGCCGATCTCGCGCCAGACGCCGAGGTCCATCCAGATCACCGGTGTGTGACTGAAGGAGGCGTCGCCCGCGACGGCGGCCACCGTCAACGGCCGACCGGCGACGGTGACGGTCCCGCCACTGTGGACACCGAGGTCGTCCGCGGCCGTCTTGGACAGCACCACCGAGGAGCCGGTGGGTGCGCCGCCTTCCGGCACCAATGCGGAACCGGGCCGGACGCCGAAGGCGGAGATCCCAGCGCTCCGGTCACCGGAGGTGGCCTTGGTGACGGTGATCCCCAGTGGTTCGGCGGCGGTGACGCCGGGAGCCCTCCCCCACTGCCGCCACTGCTCTTCGGTGACGGTGGAGTCGGTATAGGACAGGTCCTGCCCACCGCGGGGAGCGGCGAAAGCGATCTTGTCGGCGGGCAGGCCGGTGATGCCCGAGATGTTCTGCTCGCCCAGCCCGGCGGTCAATCCGGACAGCAGGCCGACCAGCAGGGTGATCAACACGATGACACTGCCCATCAGGGCGAAGCGTCCTTTGGCGAACTTCAGGTCTCTCCAGGCGACGAACACGGCTGCGGCCTGTCCTTTCCGGGGTGGTGGCGGTAGGCCTCCAGCTTCGCCGTCCGGTCCACGTGCGACATCCCTCCGGAGACCGCATTTCGCGAGCCACAAGACAGCACCCCGGTTCCATCTTTCGATAGAGGCGGATCACGTTCCGGCTCCGTAACCTGGGGTTATTGTGAACGCCTCAGCCACCCCCACCCCGACACCGACCAGCAGGGCCCTGAACTGGTGCCTCCATCTGCTGGTCGCCGGTCTGCTCGCCTTGGCGGGCGGCCGGGCCATCGCCGACGGACGGCCTGGAGCCGGCCTGATCGTCGCCGTGGCGGTGGCGTGCGGCCTGGTCTACGCGATCGGCCCGCGCCTGCCCCGCGTCCGCCGGTCCCGGCAGGCCGCCACCGGCTGGCTGACCGCGGTGGGTGCCGCCTGGTTGGTGCTGATCATTCTGACCGCTGACGGGGTGTGGGTCGCCTTCCCGCTGTATTTCCTCCAGCTCCACCTGTTGTCGCGGCGGTTGGGGGCGACAGCGGTCGTGGCGACGGCTCTCGCCGCGATCATCGCCTTCGCCGCCCACCAAGGCTCCCTCACCCTGGCCGTCGTGATCGGCCCGGCGCTCGGTGCCGCCGTCGCGATCGCGGTGGTGTGGGGTTACCAAGCGCTGTACCGGGAAAGCGACGAGCGGAGGCGCCTGATCGAGGAACTCACCGCCACTCGCGCCGAGCTGGCCGAGGCGCAGCACACCGCCGGGGTCCTGGCGGAACGCGAGCGACTGGCCCGCGAGATCCACGACACCCTCGCCCAAGGACTGACCAGCATCCAGTTGCTGTTGCGGGCGGCAGGCCGGGATCTGCCGGAGTCGGCCGCCGCCCAGTACGTGGAGCAGGCCCGCCAAGCCGCCGTCGACAACCTCGCCGAGGCCCGCCGGTTCGTCGCCGCCCTCACGCCGCCCGCCTTGGACGGCAGCACCCTGGAGGACGCGCTGGAACGCCTGTGCGCCACCGTCGGCGCCCGCCATCGGATCACCGCGCACTTCAGCGTCACCGGCAGTCCGCGGCCCTTCCCGGTCGCGCACGAGGTCGCCCTGCTGCGCGTCGCGCAGGCCGGGCTCGCGAACACCGTCCGCCATGCCGTCGCCACCACCGCCGAGATCACCCTCCACCACCTCGAAGAGCACGTCACCCTCGACGTCGTGGACGACGGCATCGGCTTCGACGCCGACCTGGCGCCGCTCCTCGCCACCGAAGGCGGTGGCTTCGGCCTGGCGGCGACACGCGCCCGCGTCCACGCACTGGACGGCACCTTCACCATCGAATCCGACCCCGGCCGGGGCACCACGCTGACCGCACGCCTGCCGCGCGCACCGGCCACCGAGACCACATCAGAGGCCCGCTCATGACCGAATCCGTTATCCGGCTGCTGATTGCCGACGATCATCCGATGGTGCGGGTAGGCCTGCGCGCGCTGCTGCAGACCGAACCCGGGTTCGTCGTGGTCGACGAGGCCGAGACAGCCGAAGCCGCCGTCGCTCGCGCGACCGAAGACGACATCGACGTCGTGCTCATGGATCTGCAGTTCGGCGGTGGGATGAACGGGGCCGAGGCCACCGCGGCGATCACCGCCAGACCGGGCGCACCCCGGGTGCTGATCGTCACCACCTACGACACCGACGCCGACACCCTGCCCGCCATCGAGGCCGGAGCCACCGGCTACCTTCTCAAGGACGCTCCACCCGAGGACCTCATCACCGCCGTACGGACGGCCGCGGCCGGGGGCACGACGCTCGCCCCCACCGTCGCGGACCGGCTCATGAACCGGCTGCGCTTACCCGGCGCCGCCCTGACCCGCCGGGAGATCGAAGTCCTCGCGCTGGTCGCCGGCGGCGCCTCGAACCGGACCATCGCCGACCGGCTCCACCTCACCGAAGGCACCGTCAAGTCACATCTGGCCCGCATCTACAGCAAACTCAATGTGGATTCCCGCACCGCCGCCGTCGCCAGCGCGACGGACCGCGGACTCATCCGCCGCCGACACCCTGCCGGGAGCTAGTCGTGATCCAGGATCCCGTGGAGATGGTGGTCGGCCGCGTTCATGACCTCCGCCGGCAGACGGCGGACATGCCCGCCGAGGGGGCGATGCAGGATCCGGCGTCGCGCTTCTGCTCGCGGGCAACGGGATCGGCACGATCCTGGGCGCGCTCCTGCTCCCCACGCCCTGGACCGGATTCCGGAAGGCACGGTCATGCTCACCGGCGCCGGAGTTCCTGCTCGCGGCAATGACGGGCGCGATCACACTTTGTCCACAATGGAGAGTGGCGATGGGCGCTGGAACGCGGCGCCGACGGTGTGGGCGACCATCGGACTCGGCGCCGGACTCGTCCTCATGGCCGTGGGACGAGTGTTACGCAGGTCCGGCCACGCGAGCGACCGGCCCGCGCTCTTCGCCGTCCCACGCCTGGCCGTCCCCGCCCGCTGAGACTCCCGGGAGGGGCAACACCACGATTCCGGCGGCCGCCGTCGATGAGTGTCCGATGTGGACCGTTCTCACGCCGGGGGGTTGTGTCGGAGTTGCGAAAGCCACCAGGGATTCGCGGCAATGGGTGCCCCGGTAGGTTTCCGCGCCAGGACCAGTCCTGGTCAGCGGTCCCGGGCGATCGCGTTCAAGCAGCGTTCCGCCTGCCGCCGGAGCGCGCTTTCGACTTCGGGTGGCCCGCTGACCAGGGTGAAGTCGGTCTGCACCGAGGTGATCATCCAGACCAGGTCGGCGGGTGTCTCGGCGCCGAGGTGCAGCAGGCAACTGTGCTCGTCGACGGCTTCGACGGCACCCATGCCCGGCCACACCCGGTCCGCCACGGTGTCGGCGGATTCGTGCAGGGTGACCGTCGCCTGGCACGGCCAGGTGCGTGCGGAAAGCTGGTGCGCCAGGTAGGTCGCGACGTCGTCGTACGGCAGGTCGCGCCCGGTGAATCGGGGGCCGGTGGGCGGACGCGGAATGAGCCGGTCCACCCGGAAGGTGCGCCAATCGTCGCGGTCGCAGTCAAAGGCGACGAGGTACCAATGCCTGCCGAAGTTGACCAGGCGGTACGGCTCGACGTCCCGGCGGGAGGCTCCGCCGCGCGGGCTGGTGTAGTCGAAGCGCAGGCGTTCGTGGCGGCGGCACGCGTCCGCGATGGTCATCAGCGTGTCTGCCGAGATCTTCGGGCCGGGTGCCACGCCGGCGCGCACGGTCGCGTTCTGCAGTGTGCTCACCCGGTGCCGCAGCCGTGACGGCAATACCTGCTCCAGTTTGGTGAGCGCACGCAACGCGGTCTCCTCGATTCCGGTGACCGAACTGCTGGTGGCGGTACGCAGCCCGACGGCCACCGCGACGGCTTCGTCGTCGTCGAGCAGCAGAGGAGGCAGGGAGGCGCCCGCGCCGAGCCGGTAGCCGGGCGTGCCCTGGAGCGCGTGCACCGGATAGCCGAGTTCCCGCAACCGTTCCACGTCGCGCCGCACCGTCCTCGTGGTGACGCCGAGACGTTCGGCCAGGTCTGCGCCCGGCCAGTCACGGTGGGTCTGCAGCAACGACAGGAGTTTCAGCAGCCGTGCCGAGGTCTCCAACATGTTTTCGAGTATGCCCGCCGGTTAGGACCGAATCTGTCCTAACCGGCTTCTAGCGTGGTTCTCATGACACAGGACATCCACCCCTTCTCGGTCGACATCCCGCAGACGCAGCTCGACGACCTCGCCGCCCGGCTGGCAGCCACCCGGTGGCCCGGCGAGCTGCCCGGGGTCGGCTGGAGCCGGGGCGTGCCCGCCGGTTACCTCACCGAACTCGCCGAGTACTGGCGCACCGGGTTCGACTGGCGGGCACAGGAGGCCGCGCTCAACGCGCACCCGCAGTTCCTCACCACCATCGACGGCCAGAACCTGCACTTCCTGCACGTCCGCTCGCCGGAACCGGACGCCACTCCCCTGGTCCTGCTGCACGGCTGGCCGGGCGGGGTGACCGACTTCCTCGACGTGATCGGGCCGCTTTCGGACCCGCGGGCGCACGGCGGTGACCCGGCCGACGCCTTCCACTTGGTGATCCCGTCACTGCCGGGCTTCGGCTTCTCCACACCGCTTGCCGGGCCGGGTATGAACGCCGCGAAGATGGCGGGCCTGTTCGCCCGGCTGATGGCTGATCTCGGCTACGAGCGTTACGGCGTCCAGGGTTACGACACCGGCTCGTGGGTCGGGCCCCAGATCGGCAAACAGGATACGGAGCACGTCATCGGCGTGCACCTCAACGCGATGATCTCGTTCCCGATCGGGGCCGATGGCGAACTGGACGACCTGCCCGAGGCCGACCAGCGCCGCTGGCAGTCGATGCAGGACTTCAACGACGGCTACCTGCGGTGCAACTCCCAACGCCCGCAGACGGTGACCTACGGCCTCCACGATTCGCCCGCCGGTCAGCTGGCGTGGATCGTGGAGAAGTTCAAGGAACTGACCATGCCGGAGGACGCCTTGCCCGAAGAGTGCGTGGACCGTGACCGCATGCTCGCCACCGTCTCGCTGTACTGGTTCACCGGTACCGCCGGGTCCGCGGCGCAGATCTACTACGAGGAGATCTCGGCGAACGACTGGAGCGGCGGCGACTCGGGTGACTGGGGCGGCGAGGCGAAGGCGACCGTGCCCACCGGGGTGCTCGTTTCCGCGCATGACGTCACTGTCCGCCGCTGGGCCGAACGCGATCACCACATCGTGCACTGGACCGAACTCGGCCACGGCGGGCACTTCCTCGCCATGGAAGCGCCCGAAGCGCTGGTCGACGACGTCCGCGTGTTCTTCCGGAAGGTGCGCTGAAGTGGGCTCCCGCGGGACCGCGGTACTGAGCCCGCGTGTGCTCAACCGCGCCCTCCTCGACCGGCAACTGTTGCTCGGCCGCGTCGATCTCGGCGTGGCCGCGGCGGCCGAGCACGTCTTCGGCCTCAACGCGCAGGACCCGGATCTGCCGTACCTCGCACTCTGGAACCGGCTCGAAACGTTCGCCATCGAGGACCTCACCACCGCCATCGAAAACGGCACCCTGGTGCGCTCCACGATGATGCGGGCCACCCAGCACCTGATGTCGGCGGCCGATTTCCGGCTCGTCCGGCCGGCGCTGGCGCCGTTGCTGCGGCGGGTGCAGCGCAACGCGTTCGGCAGTCGCACCACCGGTGCCGACCTCGGCGAACTGGTCGCCGACGCGGCCGGGCGGCTCGCCGACGGCGTCGTCCTCTCCCGTCCCGAACTCGGGCGGGCGCTCGCGCTGACCCGGCCGGGCGCCGACGCGAACGCGCTCGGCTGGACCGTGCAGTACCTGCTCCCGGTGGTGCACCCCGCCCCGAGCGGGACCTGGGGCAAACGCGGTGCGACCCCGTTCGCGGCATTCCCCGGCGTGCCCGAGGCCGCCACCGCCGAGGACGTGCGCGAAATGGTCCGGCGCTACCTGGCCGCGTTCGGGCCCGCCACCGTCGCCGACGCGCGGAGCTGGTCCGGGGTGGGCGGGCTGCGCGAGGTCTTCGAGCAACTGCGGCCGGAACTGCGCACCTACACCGATCAATCAGGCCGCGAACTGTTCGACCTGCCGGAGCGCGAACTTCCGTCGGCCGACCTGCCCGCACCCGTCCGGCTCCTCCCGGAGTTCGACGCGACGCTGCTCGCACACGCCGACCGCACCCGCGTGATGACCGAGGAGATCCGGCGGCGGATCTGCCAGGGCGCGGCGGTCGCGGCCACCGTCCTCGTCGACGGCACCGTGGCGGCAAGCTGGACGCGGGACCGGACGGGCGGGCTGACCGTGGTCCCGCTGCGCCCGATCTCCGCTGCCGACCGCGAGGCGATCGAAGCGGAAGCCTTGCGACTGCTCGCTTTCGCGGCTCCCGGCGCCGATCACACCGTCCAATTCAGACAATCATGAGGTACCGCGAGAGGCCCGCGATGACGCGGTACTTCAGCGGCGGCTGCTACGAGCCCGCGTCGGCCGGTGGCGTCCTGCTGTCCGAGCGAACACCGGGTGATCGTGAGTGGGCAACTAGGGTTATTGAGGGGTAAATCAAGGGTGGCGTGGTGCCCGGGCTCGCTGTGACCGACTTGTTCGCGGGGTTGGCGGCCAGAGCGAAGGCGTGACTCGCGTGCTCAAGCACGTAACTCGCGTGCTTGAACACGTAACTCGCGTGCTTGAAGGCGTAATTCGCGTGCTTGAAGGCGGATCTCACGTGCTGGATGCCGAACTCAGGTGTGCGGGGTCTGGCTCCGTCGGCCGGTCCGGTGAGGCAGGACTCCCCGTTCCTCAGAGGTTCTTTCCCGGCACCGCGAGCGCCAGCCGTGCCACCGGCGGTAGCGGCGCTTGTTTCGGGGTGGCACGGAAAGCCTGGATCGCGAACGCGGCGAAGCGCCGTGATGCCGCGACCTGCGCGGCGGGCGAGGTGGCCTGGATGCCGCCGTTGGCCATGAGCATGAGGATCAGGTCGTCGACGACGAAGTCGGGCCGCAGCTTCCCGGCGTCCTTGGCGCGGCCTGCCAGTCCGGCGAGTGCCCTGAGTGCGTGGTCGCGGTCGGCGGTGAAGTCCATCGCGCCGGGGAAGGCCGAAACGAAGGCCGCGGTGAAACCCCGGTCGCGGGCGTGTACCTCGCAGATCTTCTCGATGACGAGACAGAAACCACGCCACGGATCCGGGTCGGCGAGTCCCTCGTCGACGATGACGTGACATACGCGCATCTGGTCGGCGAAGGCCTCCGTCGCCAGGATCTCCTTGGTCGGGAAGTGGCGGTACAGGGTCGCGGGGCCGACGTCTGCCCGCCGGGCGACCTCCCGCATCGTCACGTTCAGGCCCTCGGTCGCGAACAGTTCGCGGGCCGCTTCGAGAAGGCGCTCGCGGTTGTCGAGGGCGTCGGAACGCGCGATCTGAGGCAATCGGTCGGTCACCACTCTCATTTTAGCCAACCGGACGGGGGCGTCCGTTAACGTCCGCCTGGTCATCGATCCCCGACCATGGAGCTGAAAAGTGAAGGCAATCGAGATTCAGGCGTTCGGCCGCCCCGAGGGCCTGGCGGTCATCGACCTCCCGGTCCCGGTTCCCGCGGCCGGACAGGTGGTGATCGCCGTCGAGGCGATCGGCGTCGGCGGGGTCGACGCCGTGATCCGGAGGGGCGCGCTGGCAGAGTACGGATTCCGGGAAGGTCATATCCCCGGCAGTGAAGTGGCGGGCGTCGTCACCGCGACCGGCGACGGCGTCGACCCGACCTGGGCCGGGCGGCGTGTGTGGGCCTTCACCGGCACGGGTGGCGGCTACGTCGAGCACGCGATCGCCTCGGCCGAGAAGATCGTCCCTCTCCCCGCGACCCTCTCCGCCGCAGACGCGGTGACACTGGGGAGTTCGGGAATGGTGGCACATTTCGCGCTCGCCCACGCCCACTTCCAGCCCGGCGAGTCGGTGCTGGTGCGCGGAGCGGCCGGCAGCATCGGGATCATGGTGGTGCAGCTCGCGGCCCGCGACGGCGCGAGCGCGGTGGCGGTCACGACGTCGTCGGCCGAACGCGGCGATCGCCTGCGGAAACTCGGCGCGACCCACGTCCTGGACCGGTCCGGCGAAGGAGACGGTCCGGCGGGCTACGACGTCGTCATCGACATCATCGCCGGCGCGGAGATGCCGTCCTTCTTCGACCGGCTTGCCCCGAACGGTCGTCTGGTGGCCGTCGGTGTGGTCGCCGGTATGCCACCGGCGGACTTCGGCACCAGGATGCTGGCGGCGTTCCGGAAGTCGTTGTCGTTCGCGACCTTCAGCGCGGACACGGTTCCCGGCCCCGAGCAGAGGACCGTTCAGGTCGCGCAGTTCGCCGCCGCGGGACGTGGGGAGCTGCACACCGTCGTGCACGAACTCCTGCCGCTGGAGGAAGCCGTGGTGGCGCATCGGAAGATGGACGACGGCGAGGTGTTCGGCAGGATCGTGCTGACGCCTTAGTGGTCGGTTTAGCCACGCCCTCGTACGGAGGTCGTGTCACTGGTCAGCGGCATTCCGTCCGCGGCCACGGGAACCACCGGCGGAACGACCTCGCCGCGTTCGTCGACCAGGACCGAACGCGCCTCGCCCGCCTCGAACGCGTGGCGCTCACCCCATTGCCGGAGCGTGACGATCACCGGGAACAAATCCTTGCCCGCCTCGGTGAGCGCGTACACCCGGCGTTTGCCCGACGGGGGCTCGACCTGGGCGATCAGGCCGTGCGCGACGAGTTTGCGGAGCCGGTCGGCGAGGATGTTGCGGGCGATTCCCGTACGCACCTGGAAATCGGTGAACGAGCGGGCCCCGTCCATCGCGTCCCGCACGATCAGCAGGCTCCACCGGTCCCCGAAGACGTCCACCGCCCGCGCGACCGGGCAGCCGGGATCGGTCCACACCGCGTCACCCGCCATCACTCCTCCATTGAGTTGCGTAATGAAACCATTCTGCCCTACTCTCCGAAGAGTTGCAATTTGCAACTAAACCGGGAGGCGTCAATGGGTCGAGGGACGAGACTGCTGCTGGCGATGGTGTGCGGGGTGGCTGTCGCCGGTGTCTACGCCGGGCAGCCGGTGCTGGGGCCGATGGGGCGGGAACTCGGCGTCCCCCTCGATGCGGCAGGCTGGTTCGTGGCCGTGGGGCAGCTCGGCTATCTCACCGGCCTGATCTCCTTGGTACCACTGGGAGATCTGCTCGATCGCCGTCGGCTGATCGCCGCGCACCTGGCGCTGGTCGCGGCCGGGCTGGCGGTCACCGCGGTCGCGCCGGTCGCCTGGCTGGCGTTCGCCGGCCTCGCCGTCGCGGGCGCGTTCGCGGTGGTGGTGCAGACCGCGGTCGCCTACACGGCCACGCTCTCGCCGCCCGGCGAACGCGGCCGCGATCTGGGCGTCGTCACCTCGGGGGTGGTGGTCGGCATCCTCGGCACACGGGTCGTCATGGGCGGACTGGCGGATCTGTGGGGCTGGCGCGGCGGCTATCTCGCCCTCGCGGTCCTCGCCGCCGTCCTCGGCATGCTCAGTTTTGTCGCGTTACCGGCGGACGTCCGTACCACCACCGAGCGATACGGGCAGATCATCCGTTCCTTTGGCGCCCTTTTCACCCGGCCGGCGTTCCTCAGCCGCGGGCTGATCGCGTTCTTCCTCTTCGCCTCCTTCGGCACCCTGTGGAGCGGCATGGCGCTCCCGCTTGCCGGTGAGCCGTGGTGGTTGAGCGAGGCGCGGATCGGGCTGTTCGGCATCGCCGGGCTCGCGGGCGCACTCGGCGCCGCCCGCTCCGGCCGCTGGGGCGACGCCGGGCACGCCGGCCGCGTCACCGGCCTCGCACTCGCCCTCCTGCTGGGCTCCTGGCTCGCGATCGGGCAACTCGGCTCGTCCCTGCTTCTGCTGATCGCCGGTGTGATCGCGCTCGACTTCGCCGTCCAGGCCGTCCACGTCAGCAACCAGCACATCCTCACCGCCGTCTACGCCGATCGCACCAGCAGCACGATCGGCGGCTACATGGTCTTCTACTCCCTCGGTTCCGCACTCGGCGCCACCGCGACCACCGCACTGTTCGACGCGGTGGGCTGGACCGGCCCCACTGTCCTCGGCGCGACGTTCGCGCTCTGCGCGCTCGTCATCTGGGCGGTGTCCCGACGCCGTGTGGTCATTTCGACGGACACCGGGAATCCCTTGCCGTGTGAGGATTCTCCAGCACGGGCAAGGTGAGGCTGGGGGCGGAAATGGGGGCAGTGATCGCGGCGCTCGCCGCGGGCTGCGCGGTAGTGGCGGCGTTCCTCTCCGGTGACGCGGCCCGGACCGACCGGCCGGATCCGGAGGTGGCCATGGTCGCGGCGGCGCTGGTCCTCGCGGCCCTGCTGGCGTTCGGTAAATCCCGGTGGGTACGGATTTCCGCACTGGTCGTCGCCGCGGGTGCGACGGGCTGGGCGAGCTACTGCCTGAGCACCGATCTCGGCAGCGGCACACCGGGTAACTCGACGGGAGTACTCACGGTCGCCGCCGTCATCTCGGTGGCGGCGACCGGATTGACCGTGAGGGGCGACAGGGCGCGTCCGCTGCGATGGTGGCTCGCCTTGCCGCTGGTGGTGGTACTCGCGGCGGGAACCGTGGCAGCGGCGATGACCGTGCCCTCGCTGGCCGTGCGGTCCGTGACGACCGCGGCCGTCGTGGCACCCGCGCTCGCCGACCGGGTCAAGGGCACACCGTGGAAGTGGACCTCCCCCACCGAGGTGCGGGACGTCGTCGCGGCGGGCGCCGGGGTGGCGGTCGCCGGACCGGACGGCGACATCACCGCCCTCGACGGCCCGACCGGCGCGGTGCGCTGGACCTACGCGCGGCCCGGAGCTCACCTGCGCGCGCTCGTCGCCACCCCGGACCTGCACCTGCTGCTGGCCGTCTATGGAGGCGACGGCCGCGACCACCTCACGGTCCTCGACGCGTTCACCGGCGTGCCGCTCCAGGAGACGCTGATCGACGAGGTACGCGGCGCGAACCTCCTGGCGCCGACCGCCACCGTACTGCCGTCGAGCGTTTACCTGGGAAACGACAACTTCCGCGTCGACGCGCTCGACCTGCGCACCGGGAGCCGTCGGTGGACATGGACCGCGCCCGAGGGCTGCGTCTCCCCGTTCGCCCTGCCCGCGAGCGGCCGTGACGTGGTACTCGCTCCGCTGCTGTGCCCGGACAGGCTCAGCGTGCTCGGGCTGGACGAACGCACCGGAACGCCGCGCTGGGAACACCGGTTGCCGGTGACGCGGCCCTCCGACGAGAAGGCCGATTTCTACCTGCATTCCTCGCCAGACGGCGAAACCGTTTCCTTGGCACTGCGGTACCCCGGCCTGGCCACCGGCAACGGCACCGATGTCGTACTCGCCGCCGCCACCGGCGCCATCGTATCCACAATGGACCCCAGGGCGCCGAAGCAGATCACGCTCGGACCGGTGGCCGTCTCGGAACGCGACGAGAACGGGAAGACCACCGCGTCCACAGTGGACGGCGGGATCGCCGTCGATCTCGCCGCCTGCCCGGTCCGGCTGGCGCATTCCACCACGCCGACGGCCTACCTGCGCCTGTGCGCCCTGTCCGGCGGCCGGCTGGTGGCGCACCGGCAGGAGCTCGACGGCTCACCGGCGTCCACCCTGCCGATCGACTGGCCACCCGGCACCCCGTACACCGGTTTCGCCCGCCCTTCGCTCATCCCCGCCCCCGGTGCCCTGGTCGCCGCGCGCGGCGGCGCCCCGGTGATCGGCTATCCCGCCCGCTGAGTCCGGCACGCTGTCCTGGATTGACAAGGCGGCGAGCGGGTAACCATCGGGAATGAGCCGTCCGCCACGAAACGAAGAGGAAGCAAGGATGCGCGACCTCGTCGCACGCTGGAGGCGGAGCGGTATCGCCCTCCCGCTGGCCTGGACGTTGATCTCCCTCGGCCTGGCCACGATGCTCTGGGTGTCGGGTTTTCGCGCGTGGCCGGTCTATCTGACCGTGGTGCCGGGCGCGGCGGTGTCCGTTCTCCTGTGGATCGGCGTGGCGCGCACCCGTCGCCGGGGAAAGTCGACGCCTGCCGAGTGACATCCGGACGGCTGAGGCGTTCCCGCCGGTGTCAGTGCTGTGTCAGACCTGTGTCAGTCCCGCCGGCGAAGGTAGTCCCAACGAGCCGCCGAGGGAGCCCCCGAGCGGCGGAGGACAACTGACACAGCTAGGGAATCCGACATGCCTTCCTTCACCACCCCCAACCCGATCACCGCCACCCTGACCACCGCGGGCGCCAAGGTACGCATCGCCGCCAGCGAACGGTCCGACACCGTGGTGCGGGTCGAGCCCCTCGACGGCACGAACAAGACCGACGTGAAGGTCGCCGAAAAGACCAAGGTCGACTTCACCGACGGCGAACTCTCGATCAAGACGACCAAATCGGGCGACAAGAACGGCTCCGTCGCCATCACGATCGAAGTACCCGCCGGCTCCGGGCTGGTCCTGAACACGGGGTGGACGGACGTGCACGCGTACGGCCCGCTCGGCGACTGCGAACTGAACACCTCGTCGGGGCAGGTCCAGATCGACCGGGTCACCGCGTTGCGGGGGAACCTCGCGGCGGGTGGGATCGCGATCGGTCACGTCGCCGGGGACGTCGCCATCGAGGGTGGCACGGCCGGGGTGCGGATCGGCGAGGTCGAGGGCACCGTCCGGTACTCGGGCTCGTCCGCGCAGGTCTGGATCGGCCGCGCCCGGTCCGTCCTCGCGCTCGAAAGCTCCGGTGGCGCCTTCGACATCGACCGCGCCGACGACGACGTCACGGTCAAGACGGGTGACAGCCCCATCCGGATCGGGCGGCTGACGCGCGGCCTGGCGGATCTGACGAACGCCGCCGGCGGTATCGAGGTCGGCATCAGCGACGGCAGCACCGCGTCCGTGGACGCGAAGAGCACCAAGGGCACGGTGCGCAACTCGCTGTCCGCTCAGCACCAGCCCGGCGAGTCGGGTGCCGCGGTCAAGGTCATCGCCCGGACGCGGCTCGACGACATCGTCATCCACCGCGTCGCCTCCTGAACACCCGAAACTTCAGCTCTCCCGAAAGGATTCACGACATGACAGGCTCCGTCGGCAACGGTGGCGACTTCGTCGAACAAGGGTGGGGAAAGGTCGCGGACGCGTTCCACGCGAATTTCGAGGGAACCCCCGGCGAGGTCGGCGCGGGATGCAGTGTCTACGTGGGCGGCCGCCCCGTCGTCGACCTGTGGCGCGGCTCCGCCGATCGTGAGGAGAACCGGCCGTGGCGCGACGACACCGTCGTCCAGGTCGCGTCCACGACGAAGGGCGCGACGGCGATCTGCGCGCATCTGCTGGCGCAGCGCGGTGAACTGGACCTGGACGCCCCGGTGACCACGTACTGGCCGGAGTTCGGCGCCGGCGGCAAGGAAGAGATCCCGGTGCGCTGGCTGCTTTCGCATCAGGCCGGGCTGCCGATCGTCGACGGGCCGCTGACCTTCGAACAGGCCTGTGCCTGGGATCCGGTCATCCGGGCACTCGAAGCGCAGAAACCGCTGTGGAAGCCGGGAACCGAGCACGTCTATCACAGCGTCACCTACGGCTTCCTGGTCGGCGAGGTCGTACGCCGGATCAGCGGCAAGTCACTCGGCACGTTCTTCGCCGACGAGGTCGCCGGCCCGCTCGGGCTGAGTGCCTGGATCGGCTTGCCCGAGACCGAGGAGAGCCGGGTCGCCCAGCTCCACTACGCCGCTCCGTTCAGCCTGGAGGAACTGCTCGCCGGGATGATCAAGGTGACCGGGCTGGACGCCGACACGGTCAACGCCTGGATCCAAGCCATCTGGAGCCCTGGCTCGGTCCAGGCCAAGGCAGGCGAACTCGGCGGTGCCTTGGACAACACGTCCGACTACTTCACCACGCGTGCCTGGCGCGCGGCGGAGTTCCCGGCGGCGAACATGATCGCCGACGCGCGATCGGTGGCGAGGATGTACGCCGCCACGGTGAGCGACGTCGACGGCGTCCGGCTGCTCGATCCGGCGACCGTCGAGACGATGACCGAAGTCCAGACCGACAAGACGCGGATGCACGGGCTCCCGCCGGAGCTGGACATCCCGGCCGACCGCTCCTTTTACATGTCACTCGGGTTCCACCGCGCCTGTACGCCGTTGCCGATGGCCGGGCCGGGCTCGTTCGGTCACCCTGGCTCCGGCGGATCGATCGGCTTCGCGGACCCCGAGGCCGGTGTCGGCTTCGGCTACGTCACGAACAACTGGAGCTTCCGGCCCGACGACCCGCGTGCGGCGGGCCTGGCCGAGGCCGTCCGATCCTGCCTCGGCTGACCCTCTTCAGGTGCTTTCCGGGCCTCGATGTCCGAAAGGACGGGTAATTCGGCGCCACGGGCAGAATTCGGACAGAAGACCGGACAATTCGCGACGTGCTCCGAGGCCGGCCGCACACTCGGCGAGCAGTGTGTTTCTTTCCCCCGGCCTTGGAGGATTTCCCATGCGTCGAAGAATCGCCCTGGCCTTGGGCGGCGCCGCCGTCCTGACCGCCGGCCTCATTTCCGCCGCCCTCGCCCCTGTCGCGCTGGCTTCCCCCGGACTGATCAC
Source organism: Amycolatopsis sp. NPDC051071 (assembly GCF_040682875.1). Classification (NCBI taxonomy): domain Bacteria; kingdom Bacillati; phylum Actinomycetota; class Actinomycetes; order Pseudonocardiales; family Pseudonocardiaceae; genus Amycolatopsis; species Amycolatopsis sp. NPDC051071. The sequence continues at coordinate 26,741 of NZ_JBFBBY010000106.1, forward strand.
CGCCATGCAGCGGGATCTGGGCCTCACCGCCACACAGGCCGAAGCCAGGCTCGTCCGGGAAATGACCGCCACACGCGTGCTGCCGGACGCGCAACGCGCGGCGGGTGCGGCCTTCGGTGGTGCCTGGTTCGACCCGGCACTCGGCAAACTCGTCGTCGGCGTGACCGACCCGGCGGCCGCGGACGCCGTCCGGCAGGCCGGTGCCGAACCCGCCGCTGTCGCGATCAGCGCGGCGAAACTCGACGCGGCGAAGGCCGAAATCGACGTCTCCGCCCAGTCCCGGCCCGCACCGGCGGCCGTCAGCGGCTGGCGCACCGACCCGCGCGGCGGCAGCGTCGTGGTCACCCTGCGGCCCGGCGCGCACGGCGCCGACGTCGACGATTTCCTCGCCAGGGCAAGGAAAATCGGTCCGGTCACGGTGGCCACCGCGCCGAAGGCCGAACCGTTCTCGGCGGGCACCGTCGGCGGCGACCCCTACTACATCAACGGGAACACCCGCTGCTCGATCGGCTTCTCCGTGCACGGCGGCTTCGTCAGCGCGGGTCACTGCGGCGGCAACGGCAGCTCCGTCGTCGGCTGGGACGGCTCGGCGATGGGTAACTTCGCCGGATCTTCCTTCCCCGGCAACGACTACTCGTTCATCCGCATCGGCAACGGCTGGTGGACCGCACCGGTCGTCCTCGGCTGGGGCACGGTGAGCGACGCGCTCGTCCGTGGATCGTGGGTCGCGCCGGTCGGCACCTCGGTGTGCCGGTCTGGTTCGACAACGCACTGGCACTGCGGCACCGTGCTGGGACACAACGAAACCGTCAACTACGCACAGGGTGCGGTCCACCAGATGACCCGCACCGACGTCTGCGCGGAACCCGGCGACTCCGGCGGCTCCTTCATCACCGGCGACCAGGCTCAGGGCGTCACGTCCGGCGGCTGGGGGAACTGCGGTTCCGGCGGTGAGACCTGGTTCCAGCCGGTGAACGAGATCCTGCAGAACTACGGCCTGTCCCTCGTCACCGCCTAGGGCGTGTCTGGCAAATCTGTTCGATGGGGTTCGTGATCCAGGTGGTTCCTGGTGGTGTGGGCCCTTCGTCCTCGTACTGGACGTACTCGGTCGAAGGGCCCACGCA
>NZ_JBFBBY010000107.1:0-27295 GCF_040682875.1 Amycolatopsis sp. NPDC051071
ACTGACCGGCCACCCCAACATCGCCGCCGGACTACGCCACAACGCCCGCGACCACACCCGACCACTACAACTACTCGGACTCTGACCACCAACCAGCCACAACCGACTTTGCCGGGGCCCTGCGCCTAGCGCAAGGAAGGAGGCCTTCATGTACTTGACAGGAACCTCAGCGGCAGCCTCACACAGCGACCAACAGCCACCTGACCTCAAGATCGCGACTTTGCCGGGGCCCTACGCCTAGGTACAGGAAGGGGGCCTTCCTGTACTTGGGGAAGGTGTGAAGGTCGAGTTTCCTCGGCTGAGCCGAGGGAAGGGGTCCTTCACGCGCCGCCGTGGTGACTGGTGTTGCTCAAGGAGTCCTGCAAGGACCGGCCGCGACCACTCACGAGCCCCTTCAGAACCGGAACCGCAAAATCCGCCCCATCTTCCTGAACGCCGGGAAAAGTCCCGCGAACCACAGCTGCGCCCGCATCGACCCCGAAAGCCGGTCCTTCACCTCAGGCGTCGCGAAGTCCGTCGAGTCCAGTTTCGACACCAGCGTCAACCCAAGACGCTCCAGTTCGGACACCGAGTCGATGCCCCAGTACAACGTCGCTCCGGCCTTGCGTACCACGGGATTCAGCTTCTGCAGTTTGATCCCCAGCCGGCTGAACGTGTCGAAGACCATCTCGCCGCCTTGCGGGAAGTGCGCGATCAAGCGCCGAAGCAACTCCTCGCCCTCCGAAGGCTGTAGATACATCGTCAGCCCTTCCGCGATCACCAGACCGGGTTTGTCGGTGGGGATCTCGTCGATCCACGAGAAATCCGTCACGGACGACCCGATGGTCCGGTATCCCTCCCGCGCCGGGTAAATCCGCCCGCGCAGGTCGACGACCTCGGGGTAGTCGACGTCGAACCACCGCACCGCAGGCGGCGGGTCGAGGCGGTAGACGCGGCTGTCCATACCGCAGCCGAGGTGCACGACGGTCGCGTCCGGGTGATCCCACAGGAACGCCGCGGCCCAGTCGTCCATCGGCTTCGCCCGCAGCGCGACGGTCAGGGCGAGTTGGCCGTCGACGCCGAGCGAACCGAAGTCGTAGTCGATTTGTTTCACGGCCTCGTCGGCGGCCGTGTCGCCGAGGATCGGCCGGTCACCGCGGGCGTCGAGCGCGCGCCCGTACAGCGTGGCCAGCATCGTCGCCTTCTCTTCGGTGAACCGGACCTTCTCCACCGCACACCCCCATCAGAAGTTTCATAAACTTCTGAAAACTATACGCGCGGCACCGCGAGGACGCCATCAAGGAAGCGTTAATCCCGCGTCGTGTAGTCGTGGACGTAGGTTTTGGCGTCCAGCAAATGCTTCCGGGTGATCTCCCGCGCGGCCGTGGCGTCCGAACGGCGGATCGCTTCGAGGATCGCGCGGTGTTCGTCGACGGCCTTCCGGATCTGACCCGGTAGCCGCAACGCCGCCCGCCGCTCCTCGCCGACCAGCGAGAGCACCGAACGCAGCAGATCGGTGACGTCGTCGTTGCCCGCGTTGCCGGCGATCACCCGGTGGAATTCCGCGTCCGCCGCGATCACCCGCAGCATGTCGCCGTCGGCGGCGGCCTGGTCCATCTCGTCGACGGTGCTCTCCAGCCGCGCCAGCACCCGCGGCGTGTGGTGGAGCGCGAGCCGCTCGGCCAGCGTCGGCTCCACGGTGGTCCGCAGGTCGAAAAGCTTCTCGACCAGTTGCTCGTGTTCGGAGAACCAGCCGCGCAGCGGTCGCTCCTCGATGTCCTCGCGGACATACGTGCCCGAACCCGGCCGCACCTGCACGTAACCGATGGAATCCAGTACCCGCAACGCCTGCCGCAGTGACCCGCGGCTGATCCCGAGCTGTTCACACAGTGCCCGTTCGGCAGGCAGCCTCGACCCGGCGGGGAGCCTGCCCGAGTCGATCATCGTGCGCAGATGATCGACGGTCGCACTCCACACCTGTTCGCGCTCGTCGTCGGCCACGGCCCCATCCTCGCAGGTCCGGCGAACCGCCCCGGATTGTCGGTGGCCGGTGTCATCATCGGGTGATGACTGGGGTGACAGGACTGATCAAGGCATGGGTGCACGGCTGGGCGCTTTCCCGTGGCGTCGGGATCCCGGTGGCCGAACCGGACGGCTACCGGCTCGACGTCGGCCGCCCGGGGCATCGCGTGAGATACGTGCTGGCGGACAGCGAGGCGGTCGCGCGCCGGGTCCGCGTGCTGACCGAGCCCGGCACGTGGCTGAAGGTGAGTGCTTCGCGTGAAGAGGTGGCGGAGAGGGTGCCGTCGCCTTGGACGGTCGGTCCGCCGGAGTACCTGATGAGCACGCCACTCGCGGTGCGGCCCGCGATGGCCGCACCCGAGCCGTACCGGGCGGAACTGGTCGGCGACGGCGTCGTCACCGACGTCGTGGTGCGTGCGCCCGACGGTTCACGCGCGGCGACCGGCCGGGTCGCGATCGCCGGTGGCACGGCGGTGGTGGACCAGGTCGTCACCGAGCCCGAGCATCAGCGGCGCGGGCTTGGCCGGTTCGTGATGCGACGGCTCGACGAGGTGGCGGTCGCGGCCGGGGCCGAGCGCGCGGTGCTGGTCGCGACGGAAGAAGGGCGGGCGCTGTACCTGACGCTCGGCTGGACGGTGGACTCGGAGATCACCGCGGCCCATCTGCCGGAGCCTGAAATGACATAACGGTCAGCTGAATGTTCGACTAGACACATCCAGGGCGCGAAAGGAGGTGACGGTGCTTATGGTGCGCACGTGAGCGCTTTATGACGTGGTGGCACGCGGTAGTGATCTTCATCGCGGGGCTCTGGGCGGGCACCATCAACACGGTCGTCGGATCGGGCACGCTGGTGACGTTCCCGGTACTGGTCGCACTCGGCTATCCGCCGTTGACGGCGACAACGTCCAACGCGATCGGCCTCGCGCCGGGCACGGTCAGTGGCGCGATCGGCTACCGCCAGGAGCTCAAGGGCTACTGGCCAGAGGTCGTCAAACTCGCCATCGCCTCGTTCTTCGGCGCGATCTGCGGGACGATTCTGCTGCTCTCGCTGCCGAAGGACGCCTTCGAGACCGTCGTGCCCGCGCTGGTCGGGCTCGCGGTGGTGCTGGTGATCGTCCAGCCGCGAGTGGCCGCCTGGGTCGCGAAGCGCCGTGAGGAGAACGGAAAGGTCCACAAGATCGGGCCGCTGCTGTTGTTCCTGATCTTCCTGATCGGCATCTACGGCGGATACTTCACGGCCGCGCAGGGCGTGATGATGGTGGCGGTGATGGGGATGCTGATGTCCGAGTCGCTGCAGCGGCTCAACGGCGTCAAGAACGCACTCTCCGCCGTCGTGAACATCGTCGCGGGCACGATTTACGCCTTCATCGCGCCGATCAGCTGGCCCGTGGTCGCGCTGCTCGCGGTCGGGTCGACGATCGGCGGCCAGCTCGGCGCGAAGATCGGCCGCAAGCTGCCGCCGAAGGTGCTGCGTGGCGTGATCATCGTGGTCGGCCTCGCCGCGATGGTGCAGCTGCTCCTCAAATAGGCTCGAAGAGGAAGGCCCGCACCTCGCGAACGAAGTGCGGGCCTGGTCCCAGCGTTGTCAGCGCGGGAAATCCCCGGCGGCTTCGAGGAAGAGGTCGTTCTCCTCGGGCGTCCCGATGGTCACTCGCGCGCCTTCGCCCGCGAACGGGCGCACGATCAGCTTCCGCTCCAGCGCGTGCTCCGCGAACGCCGTCGTCCGCTCGCCCAGCGGCAGCCAGACGAAGTTCGCCTGTGTCTCCGGCACCTCGTAACCCTTGGCCACCAAGGCATCCCGGACTCGGGTCCGCTCCGAGACGATCTCCTTGCAGCGCTCCAGCAGCTCACCCGCCGCGTCGAGCGAGGCGATGGCCGCCACCTGGGCGATCATGTTCACCGAGAACGCGACGTACACCTGCTTCAGCGCGACGGCGATCGGCTCCGGTGCCACCGCGTAACCCACGCGGAGCCCGGCGAGGCCGTACGCCTTCGAGAACGTCCGCAGCACCGCGACGTTGTCCCTGCCGCGCGCCAGTTCGACGCCGTCCGGCACCTCGGCGTCGGTCACGAACTCCTTGTACGCCTCGTCGAGCACGACGAGCACGCCCTCGGGGACGGCGTCGAGGAAGCGCACCAGTTCCGCGCGCCGCACGACGGTCCCGGTCGGGTTGTTGGGGTTGCAGACGAAGACCAGCCGCGTCTTCGGTGTGATCGCGGCGAGCATCGCCTCCAGATCCAGCCCATGCCCGGCCGTCAGCGGCACCTTCACGCTGACGGCGTTCGCGACCTGCGTGACGATCGGGTACGCCTCGAACGAACGCCACGGGAAGATGACTTCGTCGCCGGGTTCGCACAGAGCCTGGATCATTTGCTGGCAAAGGGAAACCGAGCCGCAGCCGATGGCGATCCGCTCGGTGGGCTCACCCAGTTCGCGGGCCAGCCGCTCGACGAGCGCGGACGCGGTGATATCCGGGTACCGGTTGATGCCCTGCGCGGCTTCGACTATGGCCTGCGCCACACTCGGCAGTGGTCCACCGGGAACCTCGTTGCTCGCCAGCTTGATCGCACCCTGGATTGTCCGGCCAGGGACGTACTTCGGCAACGATTCGAGATCCGCACGCGGCGAAACAGGGGACATCTTCGGCGCTCCTACGTCTGGGGGAAGGCTCCGACACCGTATCGTCCCGTGCGACGGCAAGCCCCGAATATTTACCTAAGAGTGGTCTGATGGAGGAATGACCCTGACGACCACCGTGGATCATCAGCATGCCGACGGCCACACGCTGCGCCTGACCTTCGCCGAGCCGGAAGGCGTCGTCCGCGGCGGGCTCGTGGTGTTGCACGAAGAGGTCGAAGAAGGCTTGGAACTGCTCCTGGCGGGTCTCGCCGGCGAAGGCTGGCTCACCGTCACCCCGCATCTCGATCGCGACGACCTCAGGCAGCAGGATCTGCTCGACGCCACCGACGCGACGCTCGCCTGGTTGTCCGAGCGCGGGGTCGAGGCGGATCTGGTCGGGGTCGTCGGATTCGACCTCGGCGGGACGGCGGCGCTGGTCGTCGCGTCGAACCGCAGGCTGGGTGCCGCGGTCAGCGTCGGCGGTCAGGGCGTCGCCGAACTGCCGGTCCTCGTCGAGATCGCGGGACGGCTGACCAGCCCTTGGCTCGGTATGTACGGCGACGCGGGTGACGAGGCCGGAGGCGCCGAGGTCGAGCAGCTGCGGGACGCGGCGGCGTCGGCGAGGGTCGCGACGGACGTTGTCCGCTACCCGGGCGCCAACCACCGCTTCGACGCCGATCCGGCCGCGGCCGCCGAGGCCTGGCAGCGCACATTGAATTGGTTCGACGCGCACCTGCGCTGACCCATTCGCGCTAACATTCCCCTTGGATGTGACAGGGGAGGGTCAAATGGCACAGTCACCCAAAGTACCCGCGACGCCACAAGCCGCTTTCGGCGCTTCGGCCCCGGCCTTGGCTCCGGTGGCGGGCCGGATCCGGGACGCCAAGGCCGATGCCAAAAAAGGCACCGTCAAGGTCACCGAAGACGCCGCCAAGAAACTCGTCGACACCCTGCTGAAGGCACGCCAGGAGCTCAACGCGCTGATCAAGGACTCGACGGAGTTCAAAGCACCCTTGAAGCTGGGTGACAACTTCGTCGGGCACACGATGAGCGAACGGTTCCAGGGCGCCGCGACCGAGGGGGCCGAAGCGGCACTGCCCGTCCTCAACGACTTCGCCAAGGTGCTCAAGGACTTCCAGCTCACCGTGATGGCGGCCCGGAAGATGTACGTCGCCACGGACGAGGAGGGGCAGGAGCAACTCGAACGGGTGGCCCGCCGCTTCGACATGGAGGACATCGTCGAAGGCCAGCGGAAGGACGAGAGCTGATGCGTGTCCTGCCCTCACCGTGGCCGCCGCAGGAGCCAGAGCCGCGCCCTGGCCCCGACCATCTCGCCGCCGACATCGACTGGATGAGTTACCCGCACCGCGAGCTCTACGAGATGGTGCACAACGAGCTGGACCTGGCGGGTGCCGAAGCGGTCGCCGCCCAATGGACGAAGATCAGCGCCTTCCTCGACCGGGTCGGCTCCGAACTCAAGGCGGCCGTTCTCTCCACAGCCGACGGCTGGACCGGCGAAGGCGCAGACAGGGCCCGTGACGCCGCGGTCAAGCTCGTCGAGTGGGCGGGCGAGACCGGCCGGCGCGCGGAGAACGTCGCGAACTGCGTGCGCCGTCAGGCCGACATCGCCGAAACGGCGCGGCACACCATGCCCGAGCCGCCGGGTGTCGCCCCGCGTCCCAAGACTCCCGAGCCGCCGAAACGCCGTCCGATCCCGGTCTCCGACTCGACTCAGGCCATGTCCGCCGCCCCGCGGTCAGCCGGCTTCGCGGAGGCGGGGCGGATCGTCGCCGAGCCCACGGAAGAGGTCTCGCAAGACCTGCACCGCCAAGCCGCCGACGTGATGACGCGGATGCAGCGGAACTCCGGCGAGGTCTACGAGAACGTCCCGCGCTTCACTTCCTACGGCAAGCAGCCGCAGGTCCTCAAGACGCCGGAAGAGCCGAAACCCGAGCCTCGGCGTCAGCCGGAACCGGAGACGCCGCCGGACGACTCGACGCGCGGCAGCGCCAGCGCCGTCTCCGAAGACGTCGCGCCGTTCCCGGTACGTGAGGCGGTCGACGTGCCGCGTTCCCCCGGGGTGAGCAGCGGTGCCTACGTGCCGCCGTCCGGGCCGCCCGGCGCCTTCGGCGTAACTCAGGAACAGCTCGGCCAAGGTGGCCGGTCCGGTGCCGGTGGCTTCGGCCCGTCCGGGCAGCCGGGCCAGGGCGGCGGTGCCGGTTCACGGGCCGCCGCCGCGGGAATGGGCGGCTTCGGCGGGATGCCGATGGGAATGTCGCCCCAGCAGGGCAAACAGGACGAGGCGGAGCGCACGGCGCCGGACTATCTCGCCGGGGACCCCGACATCTGGGGGCTGAGCGGGCAGGTGACCCCGCCGGTCATCGGCGAAGACCCGAGAGGCGACCGCTGATGGACTGGATCCGGTTGCATATCGGCGAGTTGTTCCTGCTCTGGTCGGCACACGGCCGCGACGAACTGCCCGCGGTGCTGGAAGTGCCGCATGTCGGGCGGACACCGGAGTTCCGGGCCGAACTGGCCGCCACGGCGAGCCGGACGCTGTCCGAACGCGGTCTCGGCACGATCGAGGCTCCCGCGCCGGGGCTGGTGCGGTTGCTGCACACCCTCGCGAACAGCGAGCTGACCCTGGACCTGCGGCTCGACGGCGATCCGGCGTACCGGGCCGTCGGCTGCGTGTCGGATCGCGGCGCCGTCGCGATCGGCGTCGCCGGCACCGACGTCGAGATGGCGGCGCTGCGGGAACCACTCGTCGCCGCGACCCTGCTGCAGGCGCTGCCGCCGTGCGAGCAGGGACGAGGGCTCTCGGTCAACCTGCGTGCCGACGACTACACGGCGGCGTGCGAGGCGGGGGAGCGTGGCGGGCAACCGGCGTTCTCCGACGTCCTGCGTGACGCCGGGCTGCGCGAACCCGAGGTCATCGTGGCTGTGCGGATCGCGACGCAGCGGATCGGCAGCGGGCGGCTCGGCGCGACCAGGAAGTCGTGGGAGGGCCGGTGGGTGCGCGGTGAGGGCACGCTGACCTGGGTGGACACCCCCGACGGCCGCTACGGGCTTCGTCGCGACCGAGGCTGGCTGACCGTCACCCCCCTTGACGCGGCGCGGCTCAAGACGATGGCGTACGAGCTGTTCACAGGGGCTCGCTAGAACTGTTAACGAGGGTTAACATCGCGGGGTGACGCACACCGCCGACGCCCCAGAAGTGCTCTGGCGCCCCGAGCCGAGCCGCCTGTCCGACACCAAGATCGACGCGTTCCGTCAGTGGCTTCGCACCGAACGCGGGGTGGAAGCCGACGACTACAACGCGCTTTGGGAGTTCTCCGTGCGGCGCGGACCGGAGTTCTGGTCCGCCGTCGCCGAATTCCTCGGCCTGCGCTGGCACGACCAACCCGGTGAGGTGCTCACCGGCCAGATGCCGGACGCCCAGTGGTTCGCGGGCGGCACACTGAACTACGCCGAGCACTCGCTCATGCCCGGTGTCGCGGGCGCGGCGAAGGCCGACGACGAGATCGCCGTGATCTTCCACCGCGAAGACGGTCTCACGTCGCAGCTGACCTTCGGCGCCTTGCGGTCCGCCGTCGCCTCGGCGCGGGAAGGGCTGCGGAAACTGGGAGTGTCCAAAGGGGACAGGGTCGTCGCGCTGGCGCCGAACTGCCCGCAGACGCTGATCGCCTTCCTCGCCACCGCGAGCCTCGGCGCGATCTGGTCGTCGTGCTCGCCGGACTTCGGGGTCCGCGCGGTCGCCGACCGGTTCACGCAGATCGAGCCGAAGGTACTGATCGCAGTCAACGGATACGTCTACAATGGACGATGGTTCGACAGCCGTTCGACGGTGAACTCGTTGCGGGACGAGATTTCCACCCTCGAAGCGACGGTGTTGATCGACTACGCGGGCGGACGCCTCGACGGCACCCTCGACTGGGACATCCTGCTCGCCGACAACGCCGGCGCGGAACTGGCCTTCGAACCGGTCGAATTCGGCCACCCGCTGTGGGTCCTGTACTCCTCGGGGACCACCGGCCTGCCGAAGGGCATCGTCCACGGGCACGGCGGGATCACCCTCGAACACCTCAAATCCCTTGCCCTGCAAAGCGATCTCGGTCCGGGTGATCGGTTCTTCTGGTTCACCACCACCGGCTGGATGATGTGGAACTTCCTCATCTCCGGCCTGCTGACCGGAACCACGATCGTCCTGTTCGACGGCAGCCCCGGCAGTCCGGACCTCAACGTGTTGTGGCAGCTGGCCGAACAGCACCGCGTCACCTACTTCGGCACGTCGGCACCGTTCATCCAGAGCTGCTTGAAGGCCGGGATCAAGCCGTCGGCGCGCTACGACCTCACCGCGTTACGTGCCTTGGGTTCCACCGGCGCGCCGCTGAGTGTCGAGGGCTTCCGGTGGATCGTCGACGAGGTCGGCAAACGTGTCCAGATCTGCTCGGTGTCCGGAGGCACGGACCTGTGCGTGGCGTTCGTCGTCGCCGCCCCGGACGTCCCGGTGTGGCTTGGCGAGCTTTCGGTCCGCGCGCTCGGCGCCGCGGTCGCCGCGTTCGACGAGGCCGGGAAGCCGGTGGTGGAGACGGTCGGCGAACTGGTGATCACCGAACCGATGCCGTCGATGCCGGTGTTCTTCTGGAACGACCCGGACGGCTCGCGGCTGCGTGAGGCGTATTTCGACATGTACCCGGGGATCTGGCGGCACGGCGACTGGATCCGGATCACCGGTCGTGGTTCCGCGGTCATCTACGGGCGCAGTGACTCGACACTGAACCGCGGCGGCGTCCGGATGGGTACGGCCGAGTTCTACCGGGTCGTCGAGGCGTTCGACCAGGTCGCGGACTCGCTGGTGATCGACACTTCGGCGGCGGGGAACGACGAGGGGCAGCTGCTGTGCTTCCTGGTGCTGGCCGACGGCGTCACCCTCGGCGAGGTCGAACCGGCACTGCGCAAGGAGCTGCGAGGGGCCCTTTCACCCCGGCACGTCCCGGACCGGTTCGTCCAGGTGAGCGAGATACCCCGCACGCTCAACGGCAAGAAATGCGAGGTTCCGGTCAAGAAGATCCTTTCGGGCGTTTCACCTGACCGCGCCGTTAGCCGCGATGCGCTCCTGAACCCCGATGCCCTTGTACCGTTCGTGGAGCTGGCAAGGAGTTAAGCCGCGTCCTGCGAGTCACGTTCGCGGTCTCCGCGCCTTGGATCGCGAGCCCATCGAACAGACTCACAGGACACGGCCAAACGGGGGCGAAATTTGGCGGGCGCTTGGCGGGTGGCGGGGACCACCTCGGTAGTGGTGGTCACCTGGGTGACACGGCTGGCCGGACTACTGGCCCTGATCTCGGTGCTGGTCCCGGCCGGGCGGCGCACCCTGCGCGGACGCGTCGCCGAATGGCTGGAACTGCCGCACGAGGCCACGGTCGGCGCGGCGACGGTCGCGCTGGTGACCGGCGTCCTGCTGGTGCTGCTCGCGGCCGGCCTCAAACGGCGTAAACGGCGGGCGTGGCAACTCGCCGTCGTCGCCGCTGTCCTGCTGACGATGTCGCACCTCGGCTTGCGGCACGTCCTCGGCGCCGGTCTGGTCTCGCTCGCGCTGCTGATCGCCCTGATCGCGACGCGGCGGTACTTCGTCGCACTCCCCGATCCGGTGACCGGCCGGTGGCGTGCGGTGCGGGTGTTCCTGCAGCTGGTGCTGGCCGGCGTCGCGATCAACTTCGTGCTGCTGTCGGTCGCGCGGGCACTGGATCCCCTGGACGTCGGCGACCGGCTGGCGCAGTCCGTGCTGGCCCTGGTCGGTGTGAGCGGCCCGGCGGAGTTCCACGCGATGTGGCTGGAGGACCTGTCCGCGGCCGTCGGCCTGCTGTTCGGGATCGGCGCGGTACTGCTGGCGGCGTACTTCCTGCTCCGCTCGGCCGAACCCGCGCCCGAACTGTCCGACGACGAGATCGAGCGACTGAGGGCACTGCTGGACGAACGCGACTCGCTGGGCTACTTCGCCCTGCGCCGGGACAAGTTCGTCGTCTTCTCGAAGTCGGGGAAGGCCGCCGTGACCTATCGCGTGATCGCCGGTGTCGCGCTGTGCTCGGCGGACCCACTGGGTGACCCGGAAGCATGGCCCGGCGCGATCGAGGAGTACTTGGAAGTGTGCCGGCGCTACGCCTGGACCCCCGCGACCATGGGCTGCTCGGAACTGGGCGCGACCGTCTGGGCGCGTTTCGGGCTGGAGGTGCTGGAGATCGGCGACGAGGCCGTCGTCGACACGGCGACCTTCACCCTCGAAGGCCGCGTCATGCGCGGAGTCCGCCAAGCCGTCTCACGCACGAAGCGCGCCGGCTACACCGTCCGCGTCCGCAAGGCCGAAGACCTGGCACCGGCGGAACTCGACGAACTCCGCGCCCTCGCCGCCACCTGGCGCGGTACCGACACCGAACGCGGCTTCTCGATGGCCCTCGGCCGCATGGGCGATCCAGGGTCGGTCCTCGTCACCGCGGAGCACGACGGTCTCACGCGTGGGGTCCTCCAGTTCGTCCCTTGGGGCGAAAAGGACCTCTCGATGGACGTCATGCGCCGCGACCGGACCGCCGACAACGGCATCAACGAACTGATGATCTCCGAACTCCTCCTGACGACGCCCGCCCAACACGTCTCCCTGAACTTCGCCGCCTTCCGCGCCGTCCTGGAACAAGGGCAACGCATCGGCGCCGGCCCCGTCGCACGCCTGTCCGCCCGGACACTGCGATTCTTCTCACGCTGGATCCAGATCGAGACCCTCTACCGCTTCAACGCGAAGTTCCAGCCCCGCTGGGTCCCGCGCTACCTGGCATACCCCGCGGCCCGCGACCTACCGCGCGTCGGCATCGCCGTCTTCGAAGCCGAAGGCCTCGGCGGACGCTCTCCGCTGCTGCTCAGAGCGTTGCAACGGATCTAAGGGGGGTCCCTTTCGCCGGGGTTCGCCAGGTGTGTAACCTATCTGGGCAGTGGTCGTTCGACCTGGGAGGCTTCGCCTAGTCTGGTCTATGGCGCCGCACTGCTAATGCGGTTGGGGGTAACCCCCCTCCCGGGTTCAAATCCCGGAGCCTCCGCTGGCCCCTGTTCCGGCAGGTGCTAGATTGATAACTGAACAAGCGCCCGTAGCTCAGCTGGATAGAGCATCTGACTACGGATCAGAAGGTCAGGGGTTCGAATCCCTTCGGGCGCACGTCTGGTTGAGACAGCACTAAGGCCCTCCCGTTCGCGGGAGGGCCTTTTTGTCTGTCCTGTATGGATGTTCGATCACCGGGATCGGCGCCGCGCGGCCAAAGCACCGCCGGCCGACCCGCCGCCGAGCAGCCCGGCCGCCGCCAGGGGCGAGACGATCGAGAGCAACACCACAGCCGTGGCCAGGATGCCCACGACGAGAACCAAAGCGGGTAAGGCCCATCGGGCCAGACGGAGCGCGTTGGATGTACGGGCGTCGTCGGAAATCATCCGCGTGAACCAATTGGTCCTTGGCCGGGTCACATGACCGCTCCCGCACCGGTGCAAGCAACTCCCGCCGCAGCAACGGCGCTCGCAGCAGAACCCGGACCGCGTAAGCGATTTGGGCCCGGCGACCGCCACCTGCCTCCGTGAGATCGTGCAGTTCGGAGTGGAACAGCTCTCGATACTCCGGCCGATCCGTGACGGGAAGCACTCGAGTTGCCCATTCGGTCAGCCGAAACGAAGTCTCGACTGTCGTACTTCCCGAGTTCGAGAATCGACTTGTGCGTCGTGTTCGCGGGTCGCGCTGGTCATGGGTTCCGGCCGCGGTTCGAACTGGACCACGAGGGCTTTGTACTGGCGGAGGATGCAGGATTCGAACCTGCGCGGCGCTCTCACGCCGACCACCGTTTTCAAGACGGTTGCCTTACCGGGCTCGGCCAATCCTCCTTGGCGTGTCATCGTCGGACACCCGCGACTCGAAACGCGGCGACTCCTGATCCCAAACCAGGCGGGGTCGCCAGTGCCCCTCGCATCCGTCGATCGGCGTATCCCCCTCGGACACGCCGATCAGTCCCCTGCCGGGATTCGAACCTGGGACCTCCGCATTCGTAGTGCGGTGCTCTGTCCTGCTGAGCTACAGGGGCGAGGTGAAGACGAATGCACGCCTCCACCGGCGCTCGGCCTGGCCTCCTCGTTCGGCGACGGGGACGAGCTTTGGGAAGAGTCTTCGGTTGTCAAGGTCCGCGCTGAAATGGACAGCGTCGAGCACCGGCAGAGGGAGGCGAACCCCTGGACACGGTTTTGGAGACCGCTCCGCTTCCCAAGCTCGCCTATAGAGAAATTACTTTCGAGGCGCACCAAAAAGAGAAGCCGCCCGAATCGGTTTCCCGGTGGGCGGCTCCCCTGACATGACGAACGCTATGACGTCATGATGGGGAGCCTTCGCAGGCCTGAATGCGCTGGCCAGGCCACGATGAAGGTCGCAGGCCATGGATCGACGGACATGCGGCGGCGAGCGCGCTGGCCGGATGCCGACGCTGCGCCTTTCGCTCTTGCACGTTCGTCATGGCTGCTCCTCGGGCTGTTTCAGTGCACTAACTATGGCCTGTGGATTACAGCGGTGCAACACCTTTTCTAGAAATTAAAAAGGTTTGCGTTCTCCGGGGTGAATGGAAGGTTGCAGTATTGCGCGTGAGGGGTTGCGAGCCACCGATAAGCCCACCTGGCATAGACCTCGGTGCCGGGTGGGCTTCCGTCGCGCTCGCGGTCATGCGAGTAGGCGCTTGTTGCCGCTACTTGCCGGAGCAACCTTCGGCAGCGTAGGGTGCTGAAGGGCGCGAAGGGCGCTTCGCGGCTTTGGAGGTTGAGATGGTTGCAGGTGGACTCCCCCGTCCTGACTGGCGGGACCTGAATCTGGGCACGAGGGTGCGTGTCGCGCTCTGGCTGGCCGCAGAGGTCGGCGAGGGTGGACACTTCGTCAAGCAGCAGCTACGTGAAGCAATGCCCGGTGTTGAGCAGATCGATAGACGCATGCGGGATCTCAGGCCAGCGGGCTGGTCCATCTTGACCTACCGGGATCGGACCAGTCTGGCACCAGGTCAGCTTCTCCTTGAGAAAATTGGCCTGCCTGTCTGGGAGAAGGAGCATCGTTCTGCAGGGCTGCGGGTAGTAACGGCATCCACTCGTCGCCGGGTTTTCGAGAGGGATGGTAATCGCTGTATTAGGTGCGGAATCCTTGCAGGTGAGATCTATCCTGATGAGACGGCGGTCTCTGCGCGCCTGACTGTGGGGCACGTGGAAGCGCATAAGTATGGTTCAGGAGCGGGCGAAGAGAACCTTGTGACTGAGTGTGCTCGATGTAATGAGACCGCCAAGCATCTAGCTGCCCCAAGATTTGATGAGCGTCAAGTTTGGGATGAGATCTCGGAACTCCCTCGAAAAGATAAGCAGGTCATCCTTAACTGGCTGGCGGCGGGAAAACGTGAGCCGAGCCGCGTTGAACGAGTGATGTCCCATCTCTGGCAATTGCCTGGCCTGCAGCGCGACGAGATTTCTCGCAAGCTGGGTCAGTCATTGTCCTGATCTGGGCATTTCGCGTGAGAGATTCTGTGTGAGATCGAGATTGCAATCTAGGGGGTTAGCGAATTGACGATTCCTGGTATGATGGACTATTTCGCGGCTGACGCCGAAATGATTGAAGTGAGAGAGGAACTCTACCGCCGGGACCCAGATGGCGACAGGGTTGCGGAGGTCATCCGGGATACGCTTGATCAGTTGTATGACGGACAGCGCACTGGCAGATGGTCCTATGACCAATTGCACAAGACCGAAAAAACTCATATGGGTACTCTTGTTGAGATCAATCTTCATCGCGAATTTGAATTTGAAGATGGTGCGGCCACGGACTACCGGATTGCTGGCATCGAAGTGGACTGCAAGTATTCGATGTCCAAGGCATGGATGTTGCCACCTGAGGCGATCGGTCATATCTGCCTTCTTTTGTGGGCTGATGACCGGAAGAATGTCTGGTCCGCGGGGCTTGTAAGGGTTCGTGAGGAGTTTCTCAATAAAGGTTCAAATAGGGATCGAAAGAATACGCTTTCGAAAGAGGCGCGCGCCGCGATTCTTCCCCTCTGGGAAGGTCACGGCAGGCTCGCCCCCAACCTGTTTCTGGAGATTTCGGATAGTGACCGGGAACGAATCTTCAATGCGCGCGGAAGCCGTGGAATCACTGGCCAGTCTAAAGTAAATGAACTCTTCAGGGTTGTTCGAGGGCGAATTATTCGCAGGGCGGAAATTGCAACAGTTGCTCAGCAAGATGACTCGATGAAGCGTGCTAGAGATTCAGGTGGAGCGCGGTCGTATCTTCGGCCTGAGGGTATCCTTGTGCTGGGTCATCAAGATAAGGACCCTATGGTTGCGCGTTCGCTGGGCCTGGATGTTCCGCAGAAAGGGCAAGTAATTTCGGCTCGGGTTGTGCCCGTTGAACTGGATGACCCGCGTCCGAAAGCGGAAATTGAAGGCAAATTGTGGGCTATCGCACGGGTTGACGAGAAAACGTTAGTACCGGCGCCAATTGTCCCGCGTAAGCGCGTTCAGCCAGGCGAGGGATAGCCGCGCAGGGCGCACTGGGTCTCAGGCTGGCCCGGTGCGCCCTGCTGGCTAAATCAGCTGATGCGTGCGCGGTTCTTCAGGAAGACTTCATGGCGGCTGTGGTCCTGCTGCCCGGTGAAGGCCTTGAAGTCGCCTAGCCGGTAAAGGGTCGTTCCATTGCTGGTGACCACATCGACATCGAAATCCCGTTGCAGGAGGCTGATCCGCCGCTCGAGGTCGGGCACATCGAGTTGACCGTCGCTTGTTTTGATCAACGTCTCTGCCTTGACGAAGTCGCCGGCCTTCTTCAGTGCCCGGTAAACCGGGTCGTGCTCGGTTTCTCCACGGGGCACCCGATTGCCGAGTTTGTTCAATGCCTGGTAGATGGAGTCGCCGACTGCTTTCGCAACTGGCGGCGGGAAAGCGTTGCCGATCTGCCGGTACTGAGCGGTCTTCTTGCCAGAGAAGTATGTTCCGGGTGGGAAGCCTTGGATCCTTGCGACCATCTCGCAGGTGAGTTTGGGGCCGGGGTCGAACTTGTCGCCACTCTGGGGTGGCTCGTTGGCAACGCCCATCGCGTCGACGCCAAGCAGCTTCCAGGCCTCTTTGGCTCTGGTGGGACCAAGATCAGCTCCACCGTGTTTCTTGGAGCCACCAACAATGGTTGGCGCGATCTTGTCGGCTTGCTTCGCCCAGGCGGCCGCACCTTCCCAGCCGGCGGATCCCATGAGAGTTTTGAGCGTCTTGCCGACAGTGGAGACCTTGCCTTGTGGCTCGGGCCAGTGGAAGTACTCGGCGTACTTGGCTTTTAGAGCAACAAGAACAAACCGCGGACGTAGCTGTGGAACGCCGAAGTCGGAAGCTTGCAGGAGGCGCCACTCAGCGAAGTAACCCATCGAAGACAGGCGGTCCAGTACATGCTGACGATAGCCAGCAAACCTTGGCATGCTGAGGCCCCGAACGTTCTCAAGTAACAGGGCCCTGGGTTTGATTACGGCAACTTGCTCGACTGTCCAGGCGAAGAGGTCACGCTCATCGTCTGCCCCAAGCTGCTTGCCGGCGATCGTGAAGGGCGGGCAGGGGACCCCGCCCGCGAGCAAGTCAATGCCCTTGTAGTTCTTGGCAAGTTTCCAGTTATCAGGGTCAGCTACATCGCCGGGGACTACGTCGTCAGCTATCTGCCGCTTCTTGAGGGTTTCGCAAGCATTCGCATCTAGCTCGAAGGCGAGTGTGTGGTCAAATTTGGCCTCGTGCAGGCCGAGTGCTTGGCCGCCAGCGCCAGCGCAAATCTCGATCGCCTTGAGACGTTCAGTCATGATGATCCTTTCGAGGCGACTGCCGTGCGCTGCCCTGCGAGGGGTATCTTGCCTGACAGACTTCGTAGTTCGGCAACAGGTGCGATGGTAGGTAGGTGTGTCGGAGACAGGCGATGGCAGGCCTGGCGGAGGCCGGGGCGCAAGCCGGCCTTACCCTGCGGCGGCGAATCCTGGTAGGTCGCGCAATATGCGGGCGAACAGGCGCACCGACACAAAGCCAGAGGTAGCGCTTCGTGGGCAGCTGCATCGGCTCGGTTACCGCTACCGCAAGGATTTCCGGCTTGTTCTTGACAGTGGTGTCGCCGTACGGCCGGACATTGTCTTCACCGCCAAGAAGATCGCCATCTTTGTAGATGGGTGCTTCTGGCACGTGTGTCCTGAACATGGTCGTCAACCGACCTCCAACGAGTGGTATTGGACGCCGAAGCTTCGGCGGAACGTAGAGCGTGATCGCCTGGTCACGGATGCGCTCCACGAGGCAGGCTGGCGTGTGGCTCGCATTTGGGAGCATGAGCCGCTGACCGCTGCGGTGGGCGTCGTCGTGGACTTGATCGAACACGGGTTCGATGCTAGCCGCAAGGGCTGACAATCCCCGGGATCTTGATCATGGCGTGGCGTGGATAGTTGCTGGTTCGGGGACTAGCTAGTCCCCGAACACGCTGCCCAACGCCTGCCGGATCAACCCCGCCAGGTCAGCTTCCCCGTCCGTCTCCGCCCACCGGATCAGCGCGACGTGCGCCGCGCCGAGGCACGCCATGGCCGTGGCCCGCACCCGGAACTCCTCGTCAGGCTCCGGAGATGACCCGCAAAGAGCCGCGACGATCGCATCGGCCGTCGCGTATTGGCTGTCCAGATGCCGCGCCCGCAGTGCCGGGACCGAGATCATCAGCCGTAGTCGCGCCAGCAGGAACGCCTTTTCCTGAGTGGAGCCCAAAGCGGCAGTCGACTCCAAAGCGCGACCGATCCGCACGGGCAAAGGGCCAGGAGGTTGGGCGGCGACGGCGGAGGCGGTCAGGGGGTCGTACTCGTCGTAGAGGACCAGGTCCTCCTTCGTCGTGAAGTGCCGGTACACCGTCATCGCCGAGACGCCGGCCGCCGCGGCGACGTCGTTGACGGTGGTCGCGTCGTAGCCGACGTCGGTGAAGAGGCGGATCGCGTGGGTCTGGACGGCGAGCCGGGTTTCGGCGCGCTGGCGGTCGCGGAGGTTCACGTGGTAGACACTATCAAACTGTTAGCCACTAACATCTGGGGTGCGCGATGAAGACAGCATTGGTGACGGGTAGCTCGCGGGGGATCGGGGCGGCGATCGCGCGGAGGCTGGAGAGAGACGGCGTCAACGTCCTGAGGCATGACAGCGGCCAGGCGGATCTCTCGACGATGGAAGGCGTCGACAAAGTCCTGGAAGGCATCGGCAACCTGGACATCCTGGTCAACAACGCGGCCGCGTCACCGGCGGGGCCGATCGAGACGGACACGCCGGAGCAGTTCGACCATCTGATGGCGGTCAACGTGAAAGCGCCGTACTTCCTCATCCAACGAGCGCGGATGAACGACGGCGGCCGCATCGTCAACATCTCGTCGGTCGCCACCAGGATGGCCAACCCGACGCAGACTTCCTTCGCGATGACCAAGGGCGCGCTCGAGACCATGAGCCGCACGCTCGCCCATCAGCTGGGCCCGCGCGGGATCACGGTCAACGTCGTCGCGCCGGGGGCGACCAAGACCGAGTCGAACAGCCAGGTCTTCACCCCCGAGCTGGAGGCCGTGATCACCAAATCCACGGCACACCAAAGGCTCGGCCGCGAGGACGACATCGCGGACGTCGTCGCCTTCCTCGCCTCCGACGACGCCCGCTGGGTGACAGGGCAGGTCCTCGACGCGAGTGGCGGGTTGTTCCTCGGTCCCTGAACCCGAGGGGGTTCAATGGGCCGGTGACGTGGTTCAGCGAGGACGACCTCCGAGGGCAGGCCGGTGACGTCTCCTTCGCGCGCGGGGCCAAGTACCTGGAGTCGGTCGAGGCGCTGGACGACGTCGCGGGCGGGGTCACCGCCGTCGTCAGCGGCACCGACCGGTACACGGTCCGGTTGCGTGACGTCGACGGCGAGCTGGTGGGCGAGTGCTCCTGCCCGCACGCGGCGGACGGCTTCTTCTGCAAGCACTGCGTCGCCGTCGGCCTGCTCGTCCTGGAGGGCGCGGCGGACGGCGGCGCCGCCGACATCCGCGGGTACGTCGCATCGCTGGACCGCGCCGAGCTGATCGACCTCCTGGTCGAGCACGCGAACGAGGATCCGGTGCTCTTCCGTCGGTTGTCGCTCAAGGCGGGCCGCGAAGACCTAGACGCGTTGCGACGCCACGTCGAGGGAACGTTGCGGTTGCGGGGTTTCGTCGGCTTCCAGGGCACGCTCGCGTACGCCGGGAAGGTCCGCGAAGTGCTTGCCACCGCCGCGGAAGTGATGGACGGGCCGCTGCTGTGCCGCATCGTCGAGCTGGTCGTGGAGGCGCTGGACTTCGTCGAGGACTCCTTCGGCACACTCGGCGACGAGGTGAGGAGAGCGCTCGCGTTGTACGCGGAGGCCTGCGCGGACTCGCCGCCGGAGCCCAAGGTGCTCGCGGAATGGTTGCTACGTCTCGATCTTGACGGTTCCGGTCGCGTCGAGGTGAGTATCGCGGACTTCACCGGCGGGCTCGGCTTCGAGGGGCTCGCGGCGGTCCGCGCCGGAGTCGACGAGCGGTGGCGGCTCGACGACGGCGAGGACCCGTACCGCAGCCGCAAACTCCAGCGGCTGCGTGAGGGTTTCGCGGCGACGCGGAACTGGAAAGCCTAAGGCCGGAGCGCACTCACCCAGACACGCCCTAGAACTCCTGCCGGTGCCGGGCCCCGGCGTTGCGGTACAGCTCCTCCAGATCCCGCCGTCCGGCCACGTCGCCGGTGTCGGCGGCCGCGCGGAACCAGTGCTCGGCCTCCTGGAAGTTCCCATGGTCGGCGGCCAGCCGCCCGAGGTTGGTGTACGCCGGGACACTGCCGAGTTCGGCGGCCTTCCGGTACCAGGCGGTGGCCTCGCCGGGGTCGTTCCGCTCGTTCGCGAGCACGCCGAGGTTCGTCATCGCCGCGGCGTCACCCCGTTTGGCGGCCTTGAGATACCAGCGTTCGGCCGCGTCGAGCTCACCGCGCCGGTGCAGCAGCAGCCCGAGCCGGACGGCCGCGTCGTGCGCGCCGGCGGCCGCGGCCGCGCGGTAGCAGCTGTCCGCCCGCGGCAGGTCGTTCCGCTGTTCCGCCCGGTGGCCGAGTTTGACCAGCGCGGCCGCGTCGCCCTCCTCGCCAGCCTTGCGCCACCAGGGTTCCGCTTCCCGCGACCGGTCGGTCTCACGCAGGAGCGCGCCGAGCGTGATCATCCCTTCGACGTCGCCGGCCTCCGCGGCCCGGCCCGCCCAGTGTTCCGCCTCCGCCGGTTCGCCACGGCGGAACAGCAGCCGTCCGAGTTCCGCCATCGCCTCGACCCGGCCCTCGGCGGCGGCCCGCCGCCACCACTCCTCGGCGTCGTCCAGTTTCCCACGCCCCGCACAGAGATTCCCGAGACGCGCCATGGCATGCGAATCACCGGCCGACGCGGCTTCGCGGTACCAGCGTTCGGCCTGTTCGGGCGCGCCGCGTTCACGCAGGAGATGCGCCAGATTGCCCATCGCGACCCGGTCGCCGCCCGCGGCGGCCTCGCGGAACCACGCCTCGGCCTCGTCGAGATCGCCCCGCTCCAGCGCGGTGGCCCCCATCCGCGCCATGGCGATCACATGCCCGCGTTCCGCGGCCTTCCGATTCAGGTAATCGTCGACCCGGTTGTTCCATTTGCGTTTTTCGGCGGCCACAAGCCCGCTCCTTCCGGCAGCGTCCCTGAGGTAGTCGCCGGTCAGTGCCCCGATGTGACAACAACTACCTGGTGTCATCGCCGTGTCGCACCCGGTTTCCCCACGAGGCGCCGCGATACTGGGAACCTCCCCATCCCCAGTCGAGAGGAACGCGCGGTGGCCACGCGTACCCGGCAGATGACCACGGCCCAGCGGCTGCTCCTGCTGATCTCCCTCGCCGCCGTGGTGCTGGTGGGGATCTGGCTGGTGACCGGCAAGGGTTCCGCGTTGCAGCCGAGCCCGCCGACGCCGTCGAACACCGCGAGCGCCGCCGACGCGCGCAAGCAGCTGGACGAGCTCACCGTCGCGCCGCGCGGCACGATGGACGGCTACGACCGCAAGAAGTACCCGCACTGGGACAACCAGGGGAACAACTGCAACACCCGCGAGTTCGTCCTCAAACGGGACGGCAAGGACGTCAAGGCCGGTTCCGACTGCGCCCCGACCTCGGGCAGCTGGACCAGCATCTACGACGGCGAGACCTGGACCACGCCGACCGACGTCGACATCGACCATATGGTCCCGCTCGGGCAGAGCTGGGTCAGCGGCGCGAAGTCGTGGAACGACGAGAAGCGGCGCCAGTTCGCGAACGACCTGACCAGGCCGCAGCTGTTCGCCGTCACCGACAACGTCAACCAGGAGAAGAGCGACAAGGCGCCGGACCAGTGGAAGCCGCCGCTCGTGTCTTTCTGGTGCACCTACGCGACGGACTGGATCATCGTGAAGCACTACTACGGCCTCACGATCACCACGGCGGAGAAGACCGCGCTCGGCGACATGCTCGGTCGTTGCTGATCCCGCCACCTTCGGCTTAGCTGGGGTGATGGCGACCTTCGTACTGATTCACGGCGGTGGCGGCAGCGCCTGGGACTTCCACCTGCTTGAGGCGGAACTGACCGGGCGCGGGCACGACGTCGTCGCGGTGAACCTCCCGATCGAAGACGAGAAGGCGGGCTTCGCGGAGCACGTCGACACCGTCACGAAGGCGATCGGCGACCGTGGCGACTTGGTGGTGCTCGGCCATTCCTACGGCGGATTCACCGCGCCACTCGTCGCCGAGAAGCTTTCCGCCCGGCTGCTCGTGATGCTGACCGCGATGATCCCGAAACCGGGTGAGACGCCGGGGGACTGGTGGGGCAACACGGGTTTCGAGAACGACAAAAGCCTGAGCGACGAAGAGAAGTTCTTCAACGGCCTCCCCGCCGAACTCGTCGCGGAGGCGGGCTCGCACAGCCGGAACCAGGTCAGCGCCGAGTGGAGCGAGCCGTGGCCGCTCCGGAAGTGGCCGGACATCCCGACGAAGGCGCTCATCGCGCGTGAAGACCGCTTCTTCACGCCTGAGTTCCAGCGCCGGGTCGTCCAGGACCGGCTCGGCTTCGCGCCCGACGAGATCGACGGCTCGCATTCCGTGCCGTTGAGCCACCCCAAGACCTTGGCGGACCGGCTGGAGTCCTACCTGTAGCTCACCAGCGGTCCAGGTGCAGGACCTCTTCGAGCGGCTGGCGCGCGGCGGGTTTGAACGTGTCGCCGGTGTAGAACGCCGTCGGGATGAGCGCGGCCTGGTGCACGTTGCCGGGAAGGCCGAGGATCTCCGCGGCCTCCTTCTCGTAGGCCAGGTGCAGCGTCGTCCACGCCGTGCCGAGGGTGACCGCGCGCGCCGCCAGCATGTAGCTCCACACCGCGGGCAGCAGGTTCCCCCACAGCCCGGCCTGGTTGCCCGCGGGCAGCTCGTCACCCGTCGTCTCCAGGCACGGGATGACGTGCACCGGCACCTCGCCCATCTTGTCGGCCAGGTACTCGACGCTGGTGCCGACGCGCTGCTGGACCTTCGACCGCGCCGGGTCGTCCGCGAACAGTTTCCCGGCCGCGTGCGGCGAGTCCAGGTATTCGCGGCACGCCCGCTGATAGAGCTTCCCGAGTTCGGCCCGCTGCCCGGGATCGGTGATCACGAGCCACTGCCAGCGCTGCGTATTCGACCCGCTCGGCGCCTGTAGCGCGACCTGCAGGGCGTGTTTCACCAGTTCCAGGGGAACCGGCCGGGACAGATCCAGTCGTTTGCGGACGGTCCGGGTGGTCGTCAGCAGCTCTTCGGGCGTCATCCGGTGATTATGTCGTGATGACCAACTGGTGGGGAGGACGCCGCGCGAACGAGGGATGGGCACACTGCTCAGACGCGGGCCGCGAGCTCAGCCCCCACGCCCGGGAAGGCTGAACACCGCCCAGACGTACTTCCCGCCGGCGCACAGCTCGTGGCCCCAGTCGTCGGACAACGCGTGCACCAGCTGCAGGCCACGGCTGCGTGCCGCCGCCGGAGAGGGCTCCTTCAGCTTCGGCCGTTCCGAGCCGGAGTCGAAGACCCGCAGGGTGAGCCTGCCTTCCGCGTACTCGGCCTCGAGCCTGTCCGGCCGCTCACCGTGTTCGAAGGCGTTCGTGACCAGCTCGGAGGTCGCCAGCAGGACGTCGTCGACGCCCGCCTCGTCAAGGCCAAGACCCCGCAGCGTCGCCCGCACCGCCTGCCGCGCGACGGCGGGAGCCGTCACGTCGACCGGCAGGGGCAGGGAGACCACCGGTAACGAGCCCTCCGATCGCGTCTTGGACATCGTCATGGTTCCGCACCTCCCCTAGCGAGAGACTCCCGAATCCGTCGTTAGTCCCCTGGGATACCCACCCGGGCGAAGGTCGAATCAGACCCCGTCCGTGAGTTCTGTCTCGGTCAGTCCTTCACGCAGTTTCTTGAGTGTGGCAGCCAAGAGCCGTGACACCTGCATCTGGGAGACCCCGACACGGCGCGCGATATCCGCCTGGCTCATCCCGGACCCGAACCGCAGCGCGACGATCTTGCGCTCGCGATCGGGCAGCCGTTCCAGCATCGGGCGCAGCGCCTCACGGAGCTCCGCCTGGCTGAGGTTGGCGTCCGCCTCACCGAACCGGGTGTGCGCGGAGTTCTCCAGGAGGTTGTCCAAGGAAGCCCCGTAGCGGCCTTGGCCGGCACGGAGCCCTTCGAAAACCTCGTCGACCGGGACACCGAGGTGGGCGGCGATCTCACTGGGCTTCGGCGCGCGTGAGAGCCGCACGGTCAGCTCCTCGCGCACCGCCGAGATGTTCGCGTTCAGCTCCTTGAGCCGTCGCGGGACCCGGACCGACCAGCTGTTGTCCCGGAAGTGGTGCCGCAGCTCGCCGGAGATCGTCGGGACCGCGAAGGCCAGGAAGTCGCTGCCTTGAGTGGGATCGAACCGGTCGACGGCGTGGATCAGCCCGATCGTGGCGATCTGGACCAGGTCCTCCATCGACTCGTCCCGGTTACGGAACTTGCGCGCCAGGTTGCGCGCGAGCTCCAGATGCGCGCTCACCAGATCGTCCCTCAGCCGTTCACGACCGGGATCTTCCTTGGGCAGCGCGCACATGCGCTCGAACAGGGCCCGAACATCAAGGCCGTCTTGCTCGGCCGGATCGGTCACGGCCGGGCCGCCTCGCTCTCCCGGACGAGCTCCACCCTCGACAGGTAGCCGCCGTCCGCCGGGGTGACACTCCGCCGCGCGGACGTCGCCAGCGCGGTCAGCAGTTGCCAGGACAGACCGGTCTCGTCGTCGGGCTCCGGGGAGTCCGCGAGCACCGACACGGTCACCTCGATCCGGCCGTTCTTCCAGGAGAACACGCAGGTCAGGTGGCCATCGGAGGCGGAGGGGAGCAGCATGGAGCAGGCCTCGTCCACCGCCATCCGGAGGTCTTCGACCGCGTCCAGGTCGAAGTCCTGGCGCATCGCGATATCCGCGACGATCGTCCGGAGAGTCGGTACCACATGCGGTACCGCGGCCGTGCGTACCTCAATGAGTTGAGCGCCCTCCCCGCTGGGCGGGGTGTTGTCCACCACGTGTGTGTTCCTCTCTGCGCTGCACTGCCGAGTCAGATGCCCTGGGTGTGAGCAAACCAAACCCACGTTTGATTCGCGCAGGGGGCGGGCATGTAACCGGCGACAAACGATCTCCTGAGAGAGGCGGGGACCGACATGGCCGACGTGAGCCGGTTGCCGAACGTGGTGGCGGAAGAGTGGGACTGGCAGCTGCGTGGGTCGTGCCGAGGCGCCGACAGCAGCTTGTTCTTCCACACGGACAACGAGCGTGGTTCGGCCCGTGAGCGGCGTGAATCCCGCGCCAAGGCGATCTGCCAGAGCTGTCCCGTGCTGGCGCAGTGCCGCACGCACGCGCTGGCCGTCCAGGAGCCGTACGGGATCTGGGGCGGGCTCGGCGAGATCGAGCGCCGCGAACTGTTCCTGCGCGAACGCCGCGCCGGGCGCAAGACGTTGACCGCGCATTGAGCGCTCACCGGGCACCGGTCGGCGACGCGCGTGACGGCGATCGTGGCGCCCCGTCCGGACTGGGTTAGGGTTGGGACTGTCGTTGCGGGGACAGCCACGCCTACCCGCCGAAGAAGAGCGTGCGTCCGTGTCCGGACTGGGCGCGGCCGCAGCTTGAGACCACAGGAGAGCGTCGGCGCGCTGAGCGCCGGTGCTCACCTGATGAGGAGAATGTGCATGCCCGCAGCGGAGCAGAACACCACGCCGCCCGGTTTCAGCATCACGCTGGACGTCGACGCGCCCACGCCGCGCGTGGTGGTCACCGGTGAGCTCGACCTGCTGACGAGCCCCCAGCTCCAGGAGACCCTCGGGGCCTTGATCACGGACAAGCCTTCCGGCCGGGTCGTCGCCGACCTGACCGGAGTGACCTTCTTCGACTCCTCGGCGCTGAACGTGGTGCTCCAGGCGCAACGCCAGGCCGCCGAGAAGGCCGTCGAGCTGGAAGTGGTCCCCAGCCCCCAAGTGAGCCGAGTGATCGAGCTCACCGGCGTCGCCGAACACCTCAGCGTGTCGGAAGAGCCCCCCGCCTGAACCCCCGCTACGGTCGTGGGCTCGTGATCCGCGACACCTGGGGGCAGCAGCACGATGATGGGGCGGACGCATGCCCTGACGGGGTGGTGCGCGGGCCTCGCGCTCGCACCCGCCGTCGGAGCGGGCACGGTGCATCAAGCAGTCGTATTCGCCGCGACAACAGCCGGTTTCGCCCTCCTGCCTGACCTCGACCACCCCGGCGCACGCGCGTCGCGGCTGCTGGGCTGGTTCACCGGCGCGATCTCCTGGCTGCTGCGCCGCGTTTCGGCGGCGTTGTACGCGCTGACCAAGGGACCACGGGACGAGAAGGTCACCGGTAAGCACCGGCATCTCTCGCACACCGTGTTGTTCGCCGTCGGACTCGGCTTCCTGACCTCCTGGGGCACCACCGAAGGCGGCCCGTGGGCGGTGTTCGGCGTCGTCGTCCTCGGCCTGCTGCTCGCGGAAGGCGCGCTCGGCGACTGGCTCCTGCCGGTCAGCGGCGCCGCCGTCGGCTGGTGGGTGTGGACCGCGCCACCCGACAAGGCCACGCAACTCGCGGAGATCTCCGGCTGGCTCGGCATCGCCGTCGCGGCCGGTTGTTTCGTGCACTGCCTCGGCGACGCGCTGACCGAATCCGGCTGCCCGTTCCTGTTCCCGATCCCCATCGCCGGTGAGACCTGGTACGAGATCCGGCCGCCGAAGCCGCTGCGGTTCCGCACCGGCAAGAAGGTGGAAAACCGGCTGATCTTCCCGGTTTTCGCGATCGCCGCCGTCGTGTTGATCCCCGGCGTGTGGGAGTACCTGTTCACCACGGTGCAGGGATTGCTGTCGCCGGACGGGGCGCAGACGGCGGTTCACTAAGTGGTCGGTTGAGGAATGCCCTCGCCACCGGAGGCGTTGAATCGGAACGCCGGACCCGGTTGAGGAGGGACAGTGGACAAGCCCGTGCTGCGCGCCGACGCGCGACGCAACCGAGCGAAGGTGCTCGCCGCCGCCGAAGAGGCCTTCGCCGTCGACGGTCTGGCCGTCCCCCTCGACGAGATCGCGCGGATCGCGGGTGTCGGCGCGGGCACGGTCTACCGGCATTTCCCCAGTAAGGAAGCGCTCTTCCAGGCCGTCGTCGTGGAGCGTGTCGAGCAGTTCGCGAAAGAGGCCCGCGAGCTGCTGACGGCCGAGGACCCCGGTGAGGCCTTCTTCGGCTTCTTCAAACGTGTCGTCAAGCAGGCGTCCGCCAACCGGGCACTCTGCGACGCGCTCGCCGAGACGACAGGGCTCGGTTTCAACGCGAACGCGGGTACCGGCTTCCGATCGGCGTCGCAGGCGTTGCTTACGCGGGCACAGGCCGCGGGCGCGGTGCGCGAGGACATCGACGGCGACGACCTGCGTGCCCTGATCGCCGGTTGCCTCGCGGCGGAACGGTATTCACCCGAAAGCCGCCACCTCGTGCGGGTCGTGGTCGACGGCCTGCGCAAGACCGTCTGAACACCTTCCACTCAGCTTGCGTGCCGCGTAACACAAAGTAAGATCAACGCGAGTAGTCCTCGTACCTGCGCTTCGCATGGCGAGGGGGTGCCGGATGTCGCGTCAAGGTCCCACCACCGGTTCCGTCACGGTCGCGGCCCTCGCGGGCATCGCCACCGGACTGCTCGTCGCCGCCCTTCTCGTCGCCGGGCGCGAGCAAGCGCCCCCCGTCCTGGAAGTCGGCACGACCCCTTCCCCGGCAACGACTTCACGGTCCATCGGGCCGGTCACGGTCACCGTGCCGGGCGTCGTACCGGAACCGCTCACGATCACCCGCACGAACACGCGGTCGCCGCGCACGGTGACCCAGACCGTGACGCCGTCCACCACTTCGACGTCGTCGACCACGCCGACGACGCTCCCACCCAGTTCGGACACGGGATCCCGGCGCGATTGACGCAGCCTCCGCCCGCGGGTGGCGCGAAGGGCACTTTCGCAACTTACACAATAACCAAACCACCACGCCGCGGGCGCCCCAAACCCCCGCGCGGCGGGGCCCCCCGCCCCCCC